>CAMTVF010000013.1:0-18854 GCA_947085115.1 uncultured Opitutaceae bacterium
CACGAATGAAAAACAGGGCTGCAGGCAGCCGGTTTTGATGCCCACCAAGAAGTGAATGATTTTCTTTCCCCGCCTTTCCCCAGCCTCTTCCGAATTGGTGTTCATTGGTGTCCATTCGTGGTTTCCTGCTGCATCGTTACGCCTGAGCGGCGCTGAATTTTACCACGAACAAGGCGCGGCCATTTGCCGCGCCTTGTTTCTTGGCAAGCGAACCGGGAGGAGGATCACCGATCCTTACCAGTTGAAGCTTTCGCCGTTCTTGATCGACAGGGCAAACGCCACAAAGAGTTTCACGCAATTTTCGACGTCCTCGAGGTCCACGACCTCACTCGGCGTATGCATGTAGCGGAGTGGAATTGAAACGAGGCCGCAGGCCACGCCGCCGCGGGCCGTCTGGATGGCGCGGGCGTCGGTGCCGGTCGGGCGCGGGTCGGCCTCGAACTGGACGGTGATCTTCGCCTTCTTTGCGCACTCGACGAGTCGCGTGTAAATCTTGGGATTGATGTTTGGCCCCCGGCAGATGATCGGACCCGCGCCAAGCTTTGTCTCGCCGTATTTGCGATTGTCGCAATCGGGGTGATCCGTCGCGTGTCCGACGTCCACGGCGAGCGCCACGTGCGGATCCACGGCGAAGGCCGAGGTCGTCGCGCCGCGCACGCCGATCTCCTCCTGCGTGGTGGCGACCGAGACGACGCGGGCGTTCAGCTTCGACTTCTCCTTGGCCAGCCGGATGAGCACCTCGCCCACGACGTAGGCGCCGACTTTGTTGTCGAAGGCCCGGGCGGTGCCGATGGAACCGTGAATGAACTCGAATTCGTGATCGTAGGTGGCCACGTCGCCAATCGCGACCCGCTTGAGCGCGTCGGCCTTCGACTTGGCGCCAATATCGATCCATATCTCGTGAATCTCGGGCACCTTCTTGCGATCAGCTTCTTCCATCAGGTGGATCGCGCGCTTGCCGGTGACGCCCTTCACCAAACCGTGCGCCGTCTGAATGATGACGCGCCGTCCGGAAATGATGGTGCGGTCGTGCCCGCCGATGGTGGCAAAGTAGATGAAGCCGTCCTTGTTGACGTAGGTTATGATCAAGCCGAGTTCGTCGATGTGGCCCGAGAACATCACCGTGGGCGCTCCTTTGGCATTGAGGGTCGCGAGGCGGTTCCCGAGGGCGTCGTTCGCATAGACTTCGGCGTGGGGCTTCACGAATTGATCGAATACCGCCTGCGCTTGCGCCTCCGCTCCGGACGGTGATTTCGCGCGCAGGAGTTCGGTGAGGAAAAGGGGAGCCTGATAATTTTGCATGCAGCCACCGTGTGCGCCGCTGCGCGACGGGCAAATTCAAAACGGCACTTGAGACACACAAACGGAAACACCTCCGGCCCATCGGCCGCAAGCGACGCCAACTTACTTCGTTTTCCCGACCTGCTCGACCAAGTCTTCGAGCGGGTAGGTGATGATCTCGGCCAGCGTCGGGTGATACCACGGCGCCGACAGCATCTGAGCCGCCGTTGCGCGCAGCGCCATCGCCACGGAGAAACAGTGGATCAACTCACCGGCATCTTTGCCGACGATCTCGGCTCCGAGAATCCGTCCGCGCTGCGGTTCAGCCAGCACTTTTACGTGCCCATACTTTGCCTCCATCAAAATGGATTTGCCGTGGTCATCGAAGGGATAGCTCGCGGTGAGGTAGTGCGTGCCTTTCGCCTGCAACCCGCTCTCGGCCACGCCGACGGTCGCCAACTGCGGATCCGTGAACACCACCGACAGCAACATGCCGTAATCGACTGGCTTGAGTCGCTTCACGCCCGCTGCGTGGCGCGCTGCCAACTCCGCCTGTTGGATCGCGACATGCACAATCTCGGCCGGGCCGGAGCAATCTCCCGCCGCGTAAATGTGTGGCGCGGTGCTTTGCTGCCACCGATTCGTGATGATCTGGCCATTCTGCCGGATTCGCACACCCGCCGCCTCCAGCGCGAGGCCAGCGGTGTTGGGCTCGCGACCGAGGGCGTTGAACAAATGGTCCGCGCGGCGCGAAATCGTTTTTCCGTCGTGGGTGAAAGACACGAAGGTGCCGCGGGCGTTTTGGCGGATGGAGCGAATCTCGGTGCCGGTGAATACTTCGATGCCTTCGTCGCGAAACGCGCGCTCGACCACGCGGGCCGCGTCCGCCGAGTGACCGCGCAGGATGGTCGCGCTGCGTTGAATGAGCGTCACTTTTGTGCCCATTCGTGCAAGGAACTGCGCGAGTTCGCACGCCACTATGCCACCACCGAGCACGATCACGCTCTTGGGCAGGAAATCGAGTTCGAGCACGTCGTCACTGGTCCAGAATTTGGCCTCCTGCAGGCCCGGAACCGGTGGCACACTGATGTTGGAGCCGGTGCCGATCAGGAAAAAATCGGCCCGCAAGCGCTGGCCGGTGGAGAGGAGGATGGTGTGGGGATCCTCGAATTCGGCGAAGGCGCGGTAGAGATCGAACTTGCCCAAAGCCATGGCCTGTTGGCGATAGGCGGCAAACTCTCCGATGATGCGCTTCTTGCGCTGATGGACAGCGCGCATATCGGCCGTGGCGGAACGGACGCGCAGACCAAAACGTTCGGCGTGCCGGGCATGATGAAGGATTTCAGCTGCGTAGAGCAGGGTCTTGGACGGCATGCAGCCGCGCAGAATGCAAAGCCCGCCCAGTTCCTTCGCCCCGTCAATGATGGCCGTTTTCTTGCCCAGACCTGCGGCGACGCGCGCGGCATTGAATCCCGCGCTTCCTCCGCCGATGCAAATGAGGTCGTAGTGTTTTGGTTTCGCCACTGGAGATGCCTAATCAGTTTGGCCAGATAAGCCAGTCAGGGACGAGCTAACGCCCCTTTCCGAACAACATCACATGAATCGTCTTCAGCACGATGGAGGCATCGAGCACGAAGGAATAGAAACGGATGTAGTAGAGGTCATACTCGAGCTTGCGCATCGTATCCTCGATACTCGCGCCGTAGGGATAGTTGATCTGGGCCCAACCGGTGATGCCGGGTTTGACGAGATGCCGGAAGTGATAGCACGGGATTTGCTTTTCGTAATCGTCGACCAACATGACCCACTCGGCGCGGGGCCCGATCAGGCTCATGTCCCCGCGCAGCACGTTCCAGAGTTGGGGCACTTCGTCGAGGCGCGAAGCTCGAAGAAATTTGCCGATCCAAGTGATCCGAGCATCGCCTTCCCTCGTGTAGACGTCGCCCCCCGCCTGCATGCGCATGGTGCGAAGCTTGTAGGCCTCGAACAACGACCGATTCTTGCCGACGCGGGTCTGTTGAAAAAAGACCGGACCGCGGTCAGTAAGCCAGATCAGCAGGGCCAGAACCGGAAAGGCCGGGAGAAAAAGCACGAGACCGATTGATGCAAGGAGGAGATCACTCAAGCGCTTCAACCGTTCAAAAACCGGTTCGCGGGCGATTTGGAAGCCGCCTTGGAAGAGCCAGGTTTGGTTCAACCGGTAGAGCGGGATCTTGCGCCAGTAGACTTCGTGAAAGAGTTCGAGCGTGTAGGTCGGCACCCCGGAAAAATTTAGTTCCGTCAAACGCTGCGCGAGCGTGGAGGGCAGTTCCTGGCTCGATTCGCGCAAGATGACCGCGTCAATACGACCGGCATATTGATCGAGGTAGTTCTCTACGGTTTCCTGGAGGGCCAGCGAGGCGGCGGTGCCGGCCGCCGCACCCGTTTGGGGGACGGAGATCACGGCTTGGGACATGCGGTTCTTCTCACACTCGTCCTTGAATGCGAGGCAACTCTCGGGATTTCCAATGAAGATAAAGAAATGTTGCTGGTCATTCGCATGCAGGCGCAGATGAAAAAGCCTGCGATAGGCGAGCGAGATGGGTATTACGGCAAGGTAGGAGACGGCTGTAACCAGACGGCTGGACTGCAGTTGAAAACCGCTGGGAATGAACGCGTAGGTCAGCAGCAGGATGACAAGAAGCACCCCGGCTTGGGCGATGACATGCAAACTCGCATACGTCACGGACAGCATGTCGGTCCGGCTGCTGTAGCCGTCGATCAAGTAGACCCCGAGAAAGTGGATGATGACAGGCAGTTGCAGCGCCGCGATGATCGGCTGGTCAATGGGGATCAACCCGCGGGCCCAAGCGACCAGATTGAAGCAGACGACCACGGACAGGGCGTCCAAGAGCACGAGGGCAATGGTGACCTTTCTGGACGATCTCATGGTGGCGACTGCTCGAAATGAAACCGACGTGGAAGCGTCATGGCAACGTCGATTCCTTGGCCGTAAGTTGGTGCAACAGGAGATCCCACTCGCGCAAGGCGCATTCGAACCGGAAGTGTCGCTCAAAGCAGCTTCGGGCTGCGGTGCCCATGGCACGCCGCAACGCCGTGTCCTCCTTTAGTTCGCTGAGCGCCGTTGCCAGCCCTTGTGCATCACCGGGGCGGAAGCAGCGGCCGCAGTTTTCATCTGCGATCAAACGCGGCGTGGCACCGCCGTCCGCGCCAATGTAAAACGCCGGACGGCCTACCGCGAGCACGCCGGCAAGCTTGCTGGGATTGACCAAGCGCTCGAAGCCCGGTCGCAGGGTGACGAGGTGAACATCGCCGACCGCGAGAGAGGTCGACAGCTCGGTGCGCGGTTGCTTGGGGAAGAACCGCACGTTTGAAAGGGCGTGGCTGGTGACGAAGGCTTCGACTGCCGCGAGTCGTGGACCGTCGCCGACAATGGCGAAGATAACCGCGTCGTCGTTGCGGAGGAGGGTTGCGGCGCGGAGCAGTGTCTCGAATTCATGCACGCGACCAAGGTTGCCCGAATAGGCGACGACAAACTTGCCGCTTATTCCCCAGAAGCTGCGCAGACGGTCAACCGCGGTGTCCGTTGCAGGTATCTCTAGGTCGCGCGGCGCCCAATTGGGGATGACAGTCACGCTGACAGCAGGGCCGCTCGATTGCTCGACCATTGGTCGCATATCCGCGCTGGGCACAAGGCAGTGGCGCGCACCGCGCCAAGCGCGGTTGCGCAGCCAGCCTAGGGGAGCGAAGAAGGGCGAAATCCAGCGTCCGGCGTGCAGCGGAACAATCTCGGGATAGATGTCCTGTATCCAGTGCAGCACCCGGGCCCCGCGGGCGAGGGCGATTTTCGTGAGGGCGACAGCCAGGAGGGGCGGATCCGTCTTCAACACCACGACGTCTCCCGGTTCAGCGAGCAGCTTCACCGTCCGACGGACTCCGAGCAGGAATCGGCAATCGTGCCAGAATCGACGGAGCAGAGTGTCGCGCGAGCCCGTTCCACCGACGCGGTGCACCGAGACGCCCGAGCACGATTCCGAACCGTTTCCAGAGGTGACGACGTGCACAGGCCATCCGCGGGTGACGAGAGCGTTGGCCAGATCCGTCAACAACTGCGCCGTCGCGGCCTCGTTGGGCCAATAGACGCGGTTGACGAAAATGATCTTGGACTGTGGCAATTTTAGCGATTCCGCCGCAACTCAGCGGCTTTGCCGGCGCTGAGGAATTCATACCAGCCCATGAGGCGGCAGAAAACAAAGCCACGATAGCCATCAAGGAAACCGGCTCGCCAGACATAGTGATAAAGAAAACGCAAAGTTCCGCGGAAGGGCAGGTTCCAGGCCAGTCGCCGAAGCCAGCGTTTGCGCGCAAGGTTGCGATCCAAGTCCTGCGGAGGGGCACTGTCGTCACCGGCAATTTGGAGCCGTGCCTCCCAATTGCTGTATCGGTTGTGCTTCTCGACCCAGGTAGCGATATCCGGGAACGCGTAATGTTCCATTTCGCCGGCGAGGTATCCCGCGCTGCCTTCGATCAGAACGTGCTCATGCACTTCGTTGTCACCGCTGTTGGTTTCGCCGATCGCCGGACCGCGTTCGTAGCGCCCGGAGCGGTGGCGGAAAAAGCGCAGATTCCAACTGGGGAAGTAGCCGCAGTGATTCAGCCACCCGTCGAGAAACCAGAAGCGGCGGTTGACGTAATAGCCGGCGTGCACGGGATTCGGCTCGGCGACTACGGTGCGCAACGCGGCTTCGAGCGTCGGAGTGGAGCGTTCGTCGGCATCGATGATGAAGACCCATTCGTTTTTCCACGCGACGTTTTCCAGCGCCCAGTTCTTCTTCTTGGGAAATTGACCGTTCCAGTGAAAATCGACAACCCTAGCCCCGGCTTTTTCCGCGATCAGGCGCGTCTGGTCCGTGCTTCCGGAATCGACCACGACAATCTCATCGCAGAAGGCGACCGAATCGAGGCAGGCCTGCAGGTTGCCGGCCTCGTTTTTCACCGGAACGAGGACGGAGATGGGAGCGCGGTCAGGCATGGCGGTCATTGTTCTCGGCGGGCTGCGAGCGAAGATCAAGCCGGGCGTAGCGGGCAGCGATGTAGAGGCAGGTCCAAAAGGCGACCAAGACAGATGGATTGGCGAAGGGGAATTCCACCCACGCGTAGAGCAGCACCAGTCCACACCCGGCGAGCAGGTAATGCGGCAGGTTGAATTGCAGTTGTCGCCACGAAACGCGGAGCAGGGGTGCTATCCCGAGGCAGATCAACAAGGCCGTGCCTGAGAGTCCGGTTTCGGCGACCGATTGAAGCCAGTCGCTGTGGGCATCCTGGTAGATTCGCTGGCCGAACCACAGTTCTTTGGGTCGCTGAGCATTAAAGATCCGAAAAACATCTCCGTAGGATTCCAAGCCCCAACCAAACCAAGGTTTCTCCGTCGCCATGCGCACGGTGTCGCGATAGAGCTGCAAACGGGAATTGAGATCCGCTTCGGACCGCAGTTCCGCAATCTGCGCCGCGGTATGCAAGGCGCGGGTTTGAATGACATCCTGTGCCAGATAAACGACGCCACCGACGGTAAGGAGCGCGGCAAGACTGATCCCGGCAATGGGGAGCACAGCGGATTCACGTCGGTTCCGTCGCCGGCGGATGACCTGAAACAAGAAATGGACGAACGCGCCGCAGAGGAAGAAGGCGAGGAGCGCTGTCGTGGAGCGGGAGGCGCTGAGCGGTGCCGTGGCGGCGATGAAAACAATCGCGACGGCGCCAAGCAACACGGGTGAATGCCAGAAATCCCGATGCCCGCCGCGGCGATAGGCATGAAACAGCAAGCCGAGGCAGACCGCGACATTCAGCGTCGTGAAGGCGCCCCAGTGGTTGTGATAAACAAAGGTCGAAAAGAAAAAGGGTTGGGGCGACGGCACCAAACCAAACCAAAGCGCCTTGGCACCACTGAGTTTTTGGAAAGTGCCAAACACCGCGAGCAGCAACGCGTTCACTGCCGTGAGCCCGAGCAATTGTCGAAGCACGCTGCGACTCCGCAAGACCATGAAGGCATTGTAGCACGAGATCACGATGCCGTTGAGCATCCACAGTTCCCGCCAGGACAAGTCGGGACGCGCCGAGCTTGGGAGCCACGACCAAGCGGCGTCGGTGTGGAGAAACATCTCCTCGCCTTCATGCAGGACGACGCGCGTCGAGGGGTTGAAACAACTGACCACAACCAAGACATCAAAGAGGAGCAGCGGCCAGAGGTGGACCAGCGGATTGATGTCCAGTTTCCCGGTTTGCCGCAGCTTGCCCGAGGCGATGAAAAACAGGGCGATTCCCACGCTGCCCCACGCCAGCAAGGCCTGACGCGCCCCGGGCGACTGGCCACCAAACCACCAGGAAAGGCCGACGATCAGAATGCCCAAGTGCAGCAGCACGACTTTCTCAGGCATCCCCCCCCCGCTGGCTTGCTGCCGGTCCGAACCGCCGGAATAGAGGCGTTGGCTGCTTGGGGTTGTTCGCTGATTAGCCATGCGGCAGTTCGCGGTAAAATTCAGTCAGCAGGCGGGCGGATTTCTCCCAGGTGAAGTCGCGTGCCATCCAGGCGCGCCCATTCGTGCCCAGCTGCGCCAGCAGCGCGGCCTCCGTGGCGAGAGCGGCGCGCAGGGTGTTTGGATATTCTTCCCACGACACGCACCAGCCCGCATTTTGCGAGGACAGTCCCTGCCACGGGGTTGAGTGTGTCACCAACGCGGGAACCCCGGCGGCGAGGGCCTCCGCAATCACGAGGCCGAAATTTTCGGAATGGGACGGGAGCAAGAAGAGGGACGCGACCCCGATCGGGGCCGGCCGTGTCGAGCCGTCAAAAACAGCGACATTCCCCTGCGCCCCGGCCTTGGCGATCCAACCTTCGACTTCCGCCACTGAGTAGTCCTCGGGCACGCCAACGATCAGGAGAAACCAATCGCCGCGCGGCTCGGCGCACCACAAGTCGATCAGCTCACGCAGGCGTTTCTTGCGGTGGAGCCGCGAGAAGAACAGCGCGACCGGGCGCTGGCCCGAGGCCGGGCACTGCGCGCGCCAGTAGCGACGGGCCTCGGCGAGTGTCGTTGTGCCGGGCAACTCGACCCCATTGGGCGAGATGCAGATGGGCTGGGTGAAACCGAGTTTCCGAATGTCGGCTGCCTCCTCTGCGCTGGTGGCGTGCCAGCCGGCTGCCGCCCGAAAGGCACCGGGGTGAACGAACAGTTCAGCAAGCTGTTTGCGCCAGCGCCTATGTTGGTAGGCCCAGCCGCTCATCATTCCCCGCGGGGAAATGACCAGAGGCACGGCGTGGCGGGCGGCGGCCTGGTGGGCGTAACGGAGCGTCAACAACCACAAGGCATGACTGTGCACGCAATCGTAGTTTTCGTTCCTCAGGTGACGCTGCAATTGGGGCGACCGGCAAAGCCACTGCGGCATTTCGCGGGGAAAGGACCGGAGCGGAACGAGGTCCGCCGGCGTGCGGTCGCTTTGGGCTGCTGCCGGATGCGTCGTCAGCAAAGAAACGTCCACGTCGGTCAGCGCCATGGCGTTGGCCAGCGCCCGCACAGAGACCGATGGCCCGCCATGTCTATTCTCCAGACTGGGCACGAGGTGACAGACACGCATCGTCTTGCTCAAATCGGGTCGGGGCGCGGTTTCAGAACGCGAGCCGGGTTGCCCGCGCAGATGGTCCGCGCGTGCAGGTCTTTCACCACCACCGACCGCGCGCCCACGACGCAGAGCTCACCGACCGTGACCCCGGGACCGACATAGACGTCGGCTCCGAGCCACGCGTTGCGGGCGATCACAATGGGTTTCGTGACCAGGGGCATTCCCCATCGGGTGAAGTCGTGGGTGCCCGAGCACAGGTGGCAATTTTGACTGAGGTTGGCACCGAATTCGAGGCGGATGGGGCCGAGATTGTAGAGCGTGACGTTGGGTCCGATCATGGCACGCGGAGCCAAGGAAAGGCGCCATGGGAACGTAATCTTCGCCGTCGGGAAAATCACAACCTGGGACAGAGCGGGAATATCGGCGCCGAACATCCACAATAGCCAGGCCCGAAAAGTGTGCAAGGGACGAGGGCTCCAACGGAAGAGCGTGGACTGCACGAAGAGCCAGAGCCAGCGACGCAGCACCTCGGTGCGCGGGTAGGGCGTGGAGCAATTGCGGCCCAAGAAGGGAGCGTCGTCGGTCATCGGGGCGAGGGCATCAAAGCAGAGGGGGGCGGGGCGTCAATTCCCGCCAAAGTGGCGAAGTCGGCGAGCAAGGATTCGGCAAAGACGGGAAAATCGTAACGTTGGACGGAAACGCGGGCCGCGCTCGCCAGTCGTTTCCGCTCTGCGGCGTCGCGCACCAGCGATTCCAAGACTCGGGCGAGTTGGACAGCGGCATCGGGTGCCGTGTGGTCAAACACTTTGCCGTTTTCGCCAGCGCGAACAAAATCGCGGAAACAGGTGAGGTTGGAGACTACCGGCACGGCACCCCCAGCCATTGCTTCGGCGACCGCGACTCCAAAGGTCTCACCGTCCTCGGCAAGACTGGGATAGCAGAAAATGTCCATGCGTTGGTAGACTGCGGCGAGAGTTTGCTCATTGAATTGCGGATCGAGCAGGTGCACGCGCGTATTGCCAACGGCCTCGGACAGGCGGTTCATCAGACGGGCGCGGAAGGTGGCGCCGGAGCCGCCGCGCTGAATGTCGGATGGACCACAAAGCAAGAGTCGCCAAGGCGGCAGATCGGGTGCCTGGCTCAGGAGCTGCAGGGATTCCGCCAATAGCAGCAGGCCTTTCTCGGCGTGAATCCGACCGGTGAAGCCAAGCGTGACTTCATCAGCGCTGCCCCGGGGAGGGAGGAACGCAGGGACGGGTTGGGTAGAGGACAAGAGCGACCAGTGAATCGGATATCCGGTGACGCGAATGTTTGGTGCGAAGAGAGGATTTTCCTTCAGCAGTCGCTCCTGCACAAATGAACTTGGTGCAAGAATCCGTGCGAGCTGCGAATAGCGACGGTATTGGCCTTTGGGCATGCGGCCGGTCATCACGACGACCTTGCCGGCCTTCGGTCGCCAACGCCCGAGCCACATGGGGAGCGTGACGGCATTGCAGATGATGATGTCAGCCGCAGGGAGTTGCCGACAGACGCGCCAACTCCAAATGAAGTCACACAGCAAGTTTCGCCAGAGCTGGCGCTTGTGGTCGAAGCCCGGCAGGCGCCGGTGCAATACCCCTTCGGTCTTTTCCTCGTTAGGCAAGTGGTTCCAGCGCCGGGAAAAACTCACGACGTCATGATCTCGGGACGCGAATTCGCGGGCGAGATGAAACCAGGATTTTTCGGTCGACCCCCCCCCCAACGGTGGCACGGGCAAAAAAAACCCGTTAACTATGGTAATGCGCATGGACGTTTAGCGGAGTTGGGCGAGGGCTGCGGTCAGCCCTTGCGTGGTATGCGCATAGGTGAAGCCGGAAATTTGCGAGAGGCAATTGCGGGAGAACTCCGCCAGCGTCTCCTCCGGGCAGTGCAGTGCTGCGTGCAGCGTGCGCCGGAGGTCCGCAGGGTCGTTGGCCGAAAAGACCCAGCCGGTGCGGTGAGGCAGGACGAGGTCTCTTTGGCAGCCGACGAGATCGGAAACCAGACACGGGCGGCCCAAGTGCATGGCTTCGTTGACCGCGAGGCCCCATGTTTCATAGAAGCCGCGCGAGGGCAACGCAATGATGTCACCCAGCAGGTAGCGCGCGGGCATTTCGCTCTGGTTGGCAAAGGGGAGAATATGCACGTGGTGACCGGGCGAGCGAGCGGCGCGCTGTCGGAGATTTTCGCGTTCGGCGCCATCGCCCACGAAAATGAGCGCGTGGGCGTCGGTAGCGACTGCCAAAAATGCCTCGAGCAACTCGACGGGTTGTTTGCGCTCATGGAGCTTGCCGACAAACAGCACTATGCGCTTGCCGGTCAGTCCGAGTTCGGTGCGCAACTCTGCCGCCGTGGCTTGTGCGGTCGCATCGGCGGGGTCAAATCGACCGGCATCCACCGAGTGCGGAGCGTAGAAGATCTTTTCATTCGGCACGCCGAGGGCGCGGTAGTAGTCGGAATTCGCGGTTCCAACGTTGAGGAAGGCTGCGAATTGGCGAAACAACAGACCGAGCGCACCACGGCGAGGCCAGGCGGGCGCTCCGCGACCGAGCCAATGGGAATCCCCGCGCAGGATCACTGGCACGCGATGCCACCGAGCCCACCACAATGCGCGGAGATGCGATTTCCAATTGTAGCCGAACATCAGCAGTGCCGTTGGCCGCCACGCGGCCCATCGCGCGGGTAAATTTGGATTATCGAGGCCGAAGAAATGATGCGTGCCGGCATCGGCAGAGACGTTGGGCACGAACTCGGATTCGTAGCCGGAAAGCAGATCGATGTCCCATTGGATCGTTTTGCCGAATTGTGGATCGTGGCGCGCACTCACGCCAAATTCCCACAGGTAAAACACGCGAAAAGTCACCGCCGAGTGCCCGGCCATCCATTGGAACCACGGGCTGTAATATTGGGTGGGGTGCGAAAGCACCACCGCCAATCGCATCCGCACCTCAGTTGAATAGTCGCCTGAGGACATGGGGAATACCGAGAACGCAGATTGAAGCTTGATAGAGTGAAGACACCCAAGTGCTCATGGGCATTTCTGCTTGGATGGACCAAGCCATCATCAATATCATGAACAAGCCACCGTTGGAAAGCAGCGGGGAATTCCGGGTCCAAATGCAGATCACCTTGTTGAAGCAGCCGATCAAAAGGCCTAGCAGAATCATCCCCCAGTAACCAAAATTGGCGTAGGCCTCGGCGAGCACACCGAACCCGATAGAGGTGCCCTTGGCCGATTCTTCGGTTTGCAGTCCAAAATGGATCGCAAGTCGGCTGGTGGTTCTCTGGCCTGAGGGCTTGTTTGACCACAAAAATCTCGGAACCAACGTGGGGGCGACATAGCCGTAAGTCTCGCCAGCCATAAAGGGCAGCCCTTGGTCGGTCGATTCCACCACCAGACAGATTATGTGTATGAGCGAGGCGCGTTCGAGGAGTTCGCGTTGTTTGCTTTTTTGCTCGCTATCGCGAAATGGCTCCAATCCGTGCTCCAACCATTCAGAAAATAATTCCGGCAAATCAGTGACTTGAATACGGGGAACGCCTTCCGCCCAATATTTGGCCCGCATTTCGCCCTTGCCGTTGTGCAGGACGGTCAGCACGATGAAGATCAAGGCCAGCGGGAGGACCGGGATGCGTTTTCCGGCCGAGATGTAGGCCAGGAAAAACACCATTACCGATGCGATTGTAGAAATCAGGTAAAGGCTGCTAATCTGCAAAATAGACGCGGTAAGTAGGGCGAGAAAAAGATTTGTCTTGGTATGCTGATTTAGTTCGTCCGCGCCCCACTGGCGGCCGAGCAAGAAAGTGCAGGCGGTGGCGATGCCGAAGAAAATAGCGCGAAGGATGCTATTGATGTCGCCCGGCAGCCAGTCGGTGAAGTAGCCGACATAGAGATAAGCGACGTTGAGCCATAAGCCGAGCGGTAACCAGCGCGTGATGTCGCGGGTGAAGATCGGCTCGTTCCAGAAAGGGGTATTCTTTTCGAAGGCGACGGTCCGATAAAAGGCAACCATTGCGCTGACCTGAAACAAAATGACCGCCAGCATCGCCTTGAGCACCACACCTTCATCATACATCGCGATGCCCTCATGCTCCGAGACCAGCTGCAGGGCATAAAAGGGAATGCAGGTGAGCATGAATACTTCGAAAGCGGGAAAGGGATAAGGTTGAAGTTTCAACCAACGTAGGGCGGGCCAGGCGGCGAGGCAGGTGCACAGCAAGGTCAAGCCAAGTTGTTCAACCGGTAATGCCCAGCCACGATATACAATGAAAGCGAGCAGGCAGCCGAAGCTGATACAGGCGGTGCCATAAAGCCGGTGACGCTCGACTTTGGCATTAGCCGTTGGCAATGACACTCGCTGGTTCATGGTTTTGGGCAGCCCTCGCTCACCGTTGATCAGCCGTTACCGGTTGCTCGATTCATAATGGCGGCCAGTTGTGCGCTCATGGCGGCGGCAGTGTGCTGAGTGAGCCGATCCAGAACACCTGTCGGAACACGTTTGAAACCTTTTTGGCAAAACCATCCAGTGTGAATGATATCGACGAGAGCATCATGGTCCTCGCGGGATTGCCACCGAGTGGGAAATCCGTAGCTGGTCATGATGTCCTGTCCGCGGCACAGCTCCAACATGAGGCTCGCCTCGTGCACGATGGCGAGCAATGGGCGTCGGGCAAAGAGGTAGGGGAAAATCTTGGACGCACTGTAGGTGGCGTCGTTTGACCCCACGGCAATCAAAGCATCGGCGATGGTGAGGTAGTGTAGGGCGTCAAAATAGGGCACGCGGTAGCAATGTTCGGTGACATAACTGGACACGTTCTCGGTTTCGGCAATGGGCAGGGCCCAGTAGCGTCCCAGCGGAGGCGGTGCGTAGTCGGTCCCGATGAAATGAAAACGCATCTTGGCGGCTTCGTCGGGATGACTGTTCAAATAGCGCCGAAATGCTTGAAATAGAAGTGTGAGCGCATTGCTCATGTCCGTTCCGCAACGCCCGGCGTAAACAAAGTGCACCAGCCCATCGCCAACGGGCACCAGCGAAACCTGCGGGCGGTGACGACGTGCGATCTCCAGATCCGAGCGAGCGGCGCCAAAAGGCAGGTGGTGTATGCGCGCCGGATCCAGTTCCTGATTGCGGGCCAAAAGATCGGGACCATAGGAAGTCGAGACCGCTAACACGGCGGCGGCTTGGCGCAGCACGCGAGGTTCGCGACGGCGAGCAGTGAATTGAGAGAACCAATGCTTGAGCGCACCTCCCGGGGGGCGGGTATGGGTTTTGTGGTAGTAGTCATTGATCCAAGGGTCCTGATAATCGAGGACGTAGGGCACGCCGTAACGTTTTAACCAACGCGGCCCGAGGGTGAAGGCGTCAAATTGCGTGGTGGTCAGAAAAACAGCGTCAAATTTATCCGCCGCCAACAAGGCGTCACCAGCCTGCCGGACGGCCCGGCCACAGCGCAACCAGAGTGAGCCGAAACCAAAGCGGCGCGTGTGCCGAGGGGAAATTCCGTGCACCCGGACTACCTTGATGTCGGCGGGGTAGGTTTGCTCCAACAGTGGATCAATTACGGCTCCTTCCACGTATTCCGGTGCAATCGCCAGCACGACCGGCTCCCAGCCGAGTTGGCGCAAGTAAGGCAGGACCATCCTGGCACGTTGCATATCCGGCGCATTTACGGGCGGGAAATGGGGGCTGACGATGAGGACGCGGCGCATGGCGGACGATCAAAGCCGGAGCTTTAGAACGCGTAGATCCCAAATCTGCCCTTTCGCGTTGGTCGCGGTGCGCTCAAAGATGAACGCAAAGGATTGTGCCAGACGCCGCCAGAACTCGGCATGGTTGGTCGATTGGAAATGCGATACAATCAGCGCTCCATCGGGCGGCAATACATCGGCAAAGCGTCGTGCCGTGCGGAGCGGGTCGGCCGCATAGCCCAAGCATTCGTTGAACGTGATGACATCGAAGGCGGCGACTTCAGGGGTCCACGTTTCGAAATTCAGGCGTTCAAACCGGTTCAAGGGCTCCGGCAATTTCAGATTGCGGGCCAGTCGCAGGCCTTCCTCCGAAATATCCGCGCCGAGGTAGTCGCTGATCGCAGCGGGATCGAGCATGCTCGCCAGTCGGCCGGAACCACAGCCCAGGTCGAGCAGGCGTGGGCGCGGATGGACCGCGCGGATAAGATCCAGCAGGACTTCATGCCGCGCTTGTTCATAAGCACTGAAGAAATGATTCCATGCACCAGGGGCATATTCGCGATCAAGTGCCTCAACGGACACCGGTTGGCCCAAACCGGATCGAAAGCCATGGAGACGAAATTTCAGCCGATGGAAGACGCGCCTGAGGAAATCGGATGAAGGGTCAGAACTAGGCATCGATGGATTTCAGGTAAAATTCCCCGGTTCCGGCCAAAGCGGAGGCAAAGCCAACTGGCAGCGCCGGATGTTGCCAAGGGGCAACAGGTTCAATTTGTGAACGATAGGCGCTGATAGCTCGCGTTTTCTGCGATGGGTTGAAGACGGGAAAGTGCTGAAGCCTTCCTTGGGCGAAGCAGAGACGAGCCAACAAACGCGGACTCCAGGCGGACCAGACTGGATATTCGAGCAATTGCGGTGAAGCGAATGAATTGGTATGCAACGCATGACGGACCAAGTCGAATGCAGCCGCGTGCTCTGAGCTGCCATCATGTCGCCATGGTGCAAGTATGGTGTCGGGCCGTAAGCTCTGCAGGAGGTCCGCTATCCGCATTATCGCGTCATTCTGTTCCGCCGAGTGCAATTGATCAAGGCGACCGTCAGGCAGATTTAGGAAATGCAGAGCGGCAGGGGGCAAACCCAAGTGACGGGTGGCGATCCGCGCTTCGGCTACCCGAAGCGCGCCCAAGTCCACCGGTGGCACCAAAGGGTGGCCGGGATGCGATGCTTCGCCATTGGTCAGGAATACAATGCTGATCGGCGCGCCGCCGGCGGCGTGGGCGGCGATCAATCCTCCGCAACCAAAAGTTTCGTCATCGGGATGCGGAGCCAGAATCACAATAACACCTCTGGGTGACAGTTGCAGGGGCCGACTGCGTCTGCGCAGAACCCAATGCAGCATTTCCAGTGCGAGCAATCTTAGCCGGAGGGGAAAGGTGTGACGATGCACTGATTATTTGGGTCTGAGGGCAGACTGGTAGAGCGCCAAATACCGGTCGGCCACCACCGGCAGGCTGAAGCTTGCCATCGCTTTGCGGCGGCAGGCCGCGCGGTCCAATTCAGCGATGCGTGCCACGGCGGCCACGCCCGCCGACACGTCATCACTGGCCATGAACAGCCCGGTTATGCCGGGGTCTATAATCTCGGGCAGCGCGCCTCGGGCGCAGGTGATGACCGGGGTGCCACAGGCCAATGCCTCGGCGAATACGATGCCAAAAGGTTCATCCCAACGAATAGGCACCAGCAGAGCGGCGGCTCGGCCGAGGATCGCATTTTTCTCCGCGTCGCCTACTTCGCCGATAAACGCGATCCCATCACGTCCGAGATGCGGTTGAACATTGCGTTGGAAAAATTCCCGTTGTCGGCCAGAGGCGGCGACATTGCCGGCGATGAGCAGTTGCCGTTTGGCTGCGCGCGCGATGGCAATAGCGGTATCGGGGCCTTTGATGTCGTCCAATCGACTTAAAAAAACCAGCGGGGCATCGACCGGAACCTGCGGGACAAAATCGAAACGCGAAGGATCAATGAAATTGGGGATGGCGGTCCAGGTGCCACCGGCTGAACGGCCCTGCCTACAAATGAATTCACTGCATCCGGTGAATTGAAGATGTCGTCCACCGAGACGAGCGGCCCACCGAATGCTGCGACCGCCGGTGTGGCGCTGGTAGGACATGATTTTCGGCAATGGGCCGGACAATAGGCCGCCCAGATAGGCCAAGCGTGCAAAACTATGGACTACGTCGGGGCGGAATGCATCTACGGCGCGACGCATGGCCAATATGTTGCGCATGGTCGGCCGCAGGCCTGCGATGCTTTCGTCAGGCCAAGCAAACACAGCGCTGGCTGGGCACGTTGATCCGGCCTTTGCGAGCAGTCCGACCTGATGGCCTTTGCTGCGGAAATGACGCACGAGATCGTCCACAATGCGTTCGATGCCGCCATACCCCGCTGGAGGCACTGGCAGAAGCGGGTCGCAGGCCATGAGCAGTCGCATGGGATCATGCATACCGAATCAGGCCGGCCATTCCACCAGTAATTGCTGGAACGTCAGTGGATCGCAACGCGTGGTTCCGTTTCCGCCGAGCAGACGGCAATTGAAACGGCCTGTGGCCTGCAGGCGGCTAAGAACCAGCAGCGGGTCGCCCAGGCCATTGAAGCCTGCCGGGTGTAACTCGATCAGGGCGGCGCTACCAGCGGGCAAAGGAGTATTGGCGATGACATCGGCGAGGCGGGTCTCGTAGCCTTCGACATCGATCTTCAGCACGACTGGGCCGCTTACGTGATCGGCGATCAAGCGCGGAAACGCGATGGCTGGCGTGGCCGAACCGGATGTCGCGACGTGGCCGGTGAAAGAGCCGGTCGGGTCGAAGCTCAGTAAACTTTCTCCGGCTGAAACGGCGGCGGGGAAAAGCGTGGCCCGGTCCAAGAGCCTGTTGCTCCGGAGTGACTTGGCGAGCAGACTGATGGCGCGTTGGTTGGGATCGAAGGCCACGACTCGCGTCCTCGGTGCACGGAGCAGCACCGAAAGTGTCATCACTCCGATATTGCAGCCGATGTCCAGAAACATCCCGCGCGGACGAGCCTGTTCGAGGAGGCAATCCTGGATCTCCAGATCAAAATTCTCCATGGGGCGGCCACCGGTCCACGACCAGCTATGGTCGATCGCATCGAGATGGATCACGCCGCCATGGAAGGGTTGTCGAATACTCCAGCCTTTCGCGACACGCCGGGCCAGTCGACGTAGTGCCGGGCTGCGATGGAGTCGCAGGGCGATTTTTAGCAGGAGTGGTGGCATTGGGCAGTTTTGGGACCGGAATCAGTCAGTGGGTGAAGGATTCCATGAAGTCCACTCGTCCACCCGGATGTCGGCCCAACCGCGTTGGGCCGGCGGAACCTGGCCGCGATCTAGGGCTGACGTGAGAGCGGGGAGTAGGCGCAGGTAGGTCGCATCCTTTTGGATCGGATGAAGCATCCACGCCCTTTCGTCTGCCAGATGCAGACAACGCAGACCCCGGGCACCTAGAGTCCGGTGCAGAATGATTTCCGGCGCGGGTGGGTAACCGCGATCCAGCAGACGCCTTAGGGCCAGAACGGCTCCCCAACTTCGGCCGATCAGGGGCAAGTGCGGGGCGAGGCGGGTGCGATCGATGAGAAAGCAGCGTGTGCTGAACCAATCGTTCAACCAACCTTCGTTTACGCGTGTCGCAGGCCGTCCCTCGTGGAGAGAGGGAGCGTCTAAAGCAAAGCCAGGCGGACTGGAGCGCGGCGCGGCCATGACGACTTGGGAATGCATCGCCAGAGCTGCAATGGCGGCCGCGGCCCAATCAAAACCGGGTGCTTGGTGAATCCACATATCGGCGTCGTAGTGGATGACGTAGTTGGTTTTCGGCAGATCGATTCCGGCCCAGTAGGGCATGACCGCGCAACCGCCATAATCATGACTCTGCCGCATCCATGGTCGCTGGTAACGAGTGGCCCAGATAGAGAAACGGCGGTCATCATGGGTCAATTCCTCAACCCGATCGACCAGACCGGCGCCAAGTAAATCACGTGACAGGCTGCGCACGACCTCAAGACGTTGGCGCCAATTTTCGAACGGTGCGCGCTGTTCCGGATTATAAATACGTGTGCGTGGCTGACGGCAGGCATCCAGCACCAGCAGGCGTTCGGCGCATCCGGGATGGGCGTGTAGCAGGCGCGGAACGGTTACTGCAGCGTAGGCCGCATCACCCGCCGAGAGATTGATCTGCAG
>CAMTVF010000014.1:0-15400 GCA_947085115.1 uncultured Opitutaceae bacterium
GGTGCGCGTGACCATTACCGGAGCGAGTTGAACGCGGCGGGTCGTGTCGAAGGCCGGGATTTTCTGCTGTGCGGGTGACACGGGGTGTTCGTTCGCTAATCAACGGCCTATGGCTCGCGGCGAAACCACGCCAGACTTTGGTGTCAGCGCCACCGCCTCGGGACAACAGTTTGCTTTTCAACGATTCCGATTACACTGCGCGCCATGGGTGAAGACCAACCTGCTTTCGCGGACGGAGCTGAAGTGACGATTGATTTCGTCCGCCACCGCAATGCCCTGTTTGTCCGGGGTGATTTCAGCGCGCTCTTTGTCGACTACTACCTGCACTTGGCGGATCAGAAACTGCACTACGAGCCGGTGCAGGACCAAGTTTTTCGGGATGGACTGGCGGCGTTCGTGCTGCACTGCGCATCGCGTCCGCGCAATGAGCACCTGGCGTGGACCATCAGCCTTCAGGCTCCGCGACTGAACGTGTTTCTCGCGGGCGACAACGAGGACTGTGTCGTCGCCGGTCGTCTCTTCACGGAAAACGTGCGCGCGGCAGACACCAACGTCTTCATTGCCGAACTCATGCCGCGCCGTGGCGCCGAGAAGCGGCGCAGCGTGGTAAATCTCGAAGGCGCGAATTTATTTGGGGCCGTGGGTGCCTACTACGCCGGTAGTGAGCAGCGCATCGCCCGCTGCTTTGATCTCGGGGAGGATCAATTCGCGATGTTGGTCTCCCATCCCGACTGCGATGAGGTGTGGTTGCGCGACATCGACATTGCCGGCGTGCAACGGCTCGCGGAAACGGAAACCTTGGCGCGCATCGAACGCCGCGGCTACCGTTGGGACTGCGGCTGCAATCAGCAGAAGATCATGGGTGCGCTCGCCGCGGCCGCGCGCGACGATATGGCCCGACTCTTTGGCGCGGAGGAATCAATCCACGTGCAATGCCCGCGTTGCGCCGCGATGCACATCCTCACGCGCGAGGCGATGGAAGCGTTCCTCGCGTAGTTCTTCGGCGCTCGCGTCCCTGCGCAGTGTCGTCGAGTTCAATTGTAACCCAATAGGTTACAAAAACACGGAATGACATTCCGCTGAGTGAGGCTGCAAGGGTGCGCCGACGCGCTCGACATCGGGAGGAGCGGTCGCTCCACTCGCGCAATGAGTCAGTGGGAAATCATAGGCACCGTGCTGGGCATCGTCGGCGTAGCGCTGATGATCCGCCAGAATATCTGGGGCTGGCCGGTCGGGCTCGTGCAGGTGGCGGTTTACACGTGGGTGTTTTACGACGTGAAGCTCTACTCCGACGCGTTGTTACAGATCTGTTTCTTTGTGATCCAAGGTTACGGCTGGGCACATTGGTTGCGCGGGGCGCATCGCGCCTCCACGAGCACGTTGCCGGTGACGCGACTGCGGATGACGTCGCTGATGTTCTGGGTAATCGGAGGAGGTCTGATCGCGTTCGCCTGGGGAACCCTGATGCACCGGACGACCGATGCGACGCTGCCTTATTGGGATGCCTTCATTTTGGTTTTCAGTCTCATCGCGCAATGGTGGCAGGCGAGGAAACACCTGGAGTGCTGGGGCGGATGGGTGCTCGTGAACACGGTTGCGATCGGCGTGTTTTGGGCGAAGGACCTGCAACTCACGGCGGGACTTTATGGGATTTTCTGGCTCATGGCCCTGTGGGGCTGGCGCGAATGGCGGCGCTCAATGACGGGAGCCACGCCATGAGTGAACCGTTGCGCATCGCGGTTTTCGGGCCGGAGTCCACGGGCAAGACCGAACTGGCGGCGAAACTGGCGGCGCATTTTCGCGTGCCGCTGGTGGCGGAGTATGCGCGGGAATTCTGGGACCAACAGGGGCTCATCACCCTCGAGGACATTGCGCCCAATGCGCGGGAGCAATGGCGCCGCGAGGACGCGGCGGCGGCGGGCGCACGCGACTTGCTGATTTGCGACACCGATGCACTGACGACGGTATTGTGGGGTGATTTGCTGCACGGCACGTGTCCCGACGACATCCGACGCGGAGCGGAGCAACGCGCCAAGCACTACGCGCTTTACCTGCTGCTTGATATCGACGTGCCGTTCGCGCCCGATCCGCAGCGGTGTTTTCCGGAGGCGGAAGACCGCGCGAAGTGCCGCCGCATCTGGCACGACGCACTCGAACGGCGTGGCTTGCCCTATGTCTGGATCCGCGGCGAATGGGACGAGCGATTTCGCGCGGCTGCAGCCGCGGTGGATGCATTGCGGGCAAGACGAGCGACGCAGTAATGCGCGTGCGACGGTTGTTTCAGATGTAGTCCGGATACTTGGGATCGAACATCGTGCTCTCGACGTGGGCGCGCAGATCGGTTGGGCAGAGGGCAGCGGTGAGCCCGCGGTCAAAGGCAACTTGGGCCACCGCGGTGCCGATGGCGGCGGAAACCTCGCGAATGCGCTTCAAGTCGGGGTAGATGCGACCGAGCTTGAGGTCGCCGTCGGTTACGAGATCGGCGAGCACCTTGGCGGCAGTATAGAACATCTCGTCGGTGACCCGCGTTGCTTCGCTGGCAATGACGCCGAGTCCGACTCCGGGGAAGATGTAGCTGTTATTGCCCTGACCGGGAACGTGCGTGACGCCGTTGAGCGTCACCGGTGCGAAGGGGCTGCCACTGGCGAAGATGGCGCGTCCGTCCGTCCACAAGTAGCATTGTTCCGCGGTGCATTCGGCCTTCGAGGTGGGGTTCGACAGCGCAAAAATCGCGGGGCGCCGGTTGATGCGCGCCATCGCGCGCACGACCGGTTCGGTGAACGTCTGCGGCATGCCTGAGACGCCGACGATCGAGGTGGGCTTGAGCGTTTCCACAGCTTCGAGCAGTGTTTTCATCGGCGCGTGATCGTGCGCGAAGCGGATTTTGTGTTCCACGAGATCGGTGCGGCTTTTCACCACGAGGCCCTTCGAGTCGACGAACCAGCATTGCTGGCGGGCGTCGGATTCGGACACGCCCTGCAATTTGAGCGCTTCGACAATGAGATCGCCGATGCCGATGCCGGCTTCGCCCGCGCCCAGGAAGAGGATTTTTTGCCGGGCAAGCGGAATCCCGGTGATCCGCTCGGTCGAGAGCAGGCCCGCGAGGGTGACACCGGCGGTGCCTTGGATATCGTCGTTGAAGGTGCAGGAGATGTCGCGGAAGCGATGGAGAAGGCGGAAGGCATTGGCGTTGCCGAAATCTTCAAACTGAATGCAGGCCCTGGGGAAAATCTGTTGGGCGGCTTCGACAAACTCACCCACGAGTTCGTCGTATTCCGGTCCGCGCCGGCGCGGCTCGGGGAGACCGAGATAGAGAGGATCGGCGATGAGGGCGGAGTTATTCGTGCCCACATCGAGCATGATCGGCAGGCATTGGGCCGGGGGGATGCCGGCGCAAGCGGTGTAGAGGGCCAGTTTGCCGACGGGAATGCCCATGCCGTTGGCACCAAGGTCACCGAGACCGAGAATGCGTTCTCCATCGGTGATGACGATGATGCGCACGTCGGCTTGAGGCCAGTTTTGGAGGAGGAGCTTGATGCGGCCGCGATCGTTTTTGGTGAGGTAGAGGCCGCGGGGCCGCCGAAAGATGTGGCCATATTTCTGACAGGCGATTCCGACCGTCGGTGTGTAGATGATCGGCATCATCTCGTCGAGATTCGCCATCACCAGCCGATAGAACAGCGATTCGTTCCGCTCTTGGAGCGAGACAAGGTAGATGTATTTTTCGAGCGGGCTTTCCTTGCGGTGGTAGTTGTCGAGCACTCGGACGAGTTGTTGGTCCTGAGTGGTGACGCGTGGGGGCAAGAGCCCCCGGAGTCCCAGCGCATCGCGTTCCTCCTCGGTGAACGCCGTGCCTTTGTTGAACAACGGGTCGTGCAATAGCGCGACCCCGCGTTTCCCGTGCAAATGAATTGTGGTCATAACCAAGGCTCCTGATTGATGGGCCCGCAAGGGCGGGTCGTGACGCATAGGCTACTGCGCGAGCGCGACGGTCAAAAGCCCAATGACCCGTTGTCGCGCAATCATCACCGCAAGGTTTTAGCAGCTGTCCGTGAGCTAATAGTCGTGCCATGCGAACTGGATCGCAAAAAATGAGTGGCGACGGTTGCGCGGGATACTTTCAGTCCTGTCCTGATGAATGAGAGTTACACGTCTCGTTTTGGTGCGCTTGGCCGGCTTTACGGTGCGGCGGCGCTGCCGCGTTTACGGGCGGCGCACGTCGCCGTGGTCGGCTTGGGTGGCGTCGGCTCATGGGCGGTGGAGGCGCTCGCGCGTTCAGGGATCGGTGCGCTTACGTTGATTGATTTGGATGATGTGTGCATCACCAACACCAATCGTCAGGCCCATGCCCTGATGGGCATGGTCGGCCGGCCCAAGGTCAGTGTGCTCGCCGAACGCGTCCGCGCGATCAATCCGGAGTGCCGGGTGTTGGCGATGCCGGAATATTTCACCACCGAGTCGGCGGAGCGAATTCTCGCGGCTCGTTTCGATTGGCTGATCGACGCCGTCGATGGGATGACAAACAAGACCAACCTGATCGCGGCGTGCGTGCAGCATGGTCAACGGATGCTGACGGTGGCGGGCGCCGGTGGCCGCACTGACGCAACACGCATCCGAACGGGAGATCTGGGCGAATCGCAGGGGGACGAGTTGTTGCGGATGGTGAAGAAAAAACTGCGACGCGACCACGGGTTCGCTCGCGGCGAGGGCAACCATTACGGAATCCCCTGCGTCTATTCGAAAGAGAAACCGGTGTTTCCTTGGGCCGACGGCACATGCGCGACGGAGCGGGAACCGGGCACGAGTCTGAGACTCGATTGCGCCAGCGGTTTGGGCACGGGCGTATTTGTCACCGGGGCCTTTGGATTTGTCGCGGCCGGCGAAGTGGTGCGGCGAATCGCGCTCAACCTCTGAGCGCGTTTTGCGGCTTAACCTTCGGCGCTAAAGCTCAGGGGAATACTGACGCGTGCGCGCACGGCTTGCCCGCCAAGTTTGGCAGGCACAAAGGTCCACTCGCGGACGGCGTGGATCGCGGGTTCGCGAAACTCGTCGTGAGACGCTTTGGCGATTTCCACTGAACTGACGCGCCCGGTGTCTTCTACGATCACCGTCAGGATGACGGCGCCGGAGACGCCCTGCTCGCGCAACTTGGATGGGTAGCGCGGAGGCTTCGTTTTGAGGGGTCGCGGAGCCGTGTCGGGCACCGGAATCTCGATCTTGGCGGCGTCGCCGGCTTGGCCGGCCGCATAAATCGTTGGAGACGCTGCAATGAGCAACACGCCAATCAGGAGAGAAAAGAGGATTTTGGTCATTACGGACGCGCAGCTGGCCGCGCATCGTCAATCTCGGCCCGTTACCCCAAAACTTTATAGCTGAAACTCAGAGTGAACGCGCGATTCTGCATCCGTGCAGCGCAGCTAATGAGGAGTGCCGACGGCAGAATGGTAACCCACGCTGCTGCAAGGGGGCTCAACCAAAATTCCTAGAGCGCCCGACTGGAATCGGCCGGCAACTCGAACAAAAGAAAAAATCCTCAGGCGGACTTGAGGGTTCCTTGCCCGAGTAGCGAGCGAATCACGTCGGCGGCGCTGTAACTGTCACGCCCTGCCCCAAAGAAGCGCGCGAGTTGCGTGAGTTCGTCGCCGGCGGTGACGATTGGAAGTTCGGCCAATCCCTGGCGCGTCTGGCCCACCCCGACGGTCGCAGCCAACCCGTTGCAAAGACACTTGCGTCCGACGAGCTCAGAGCCTTCGCCGCCTTTGCGCAGGAAGTCGGCGTCTGGTTCAGCGGCACAACGGTAGCCGACCGTGCCGTCCGCCCGGCGGAAAAGCTGGCGGAGATAGCCGAGATCGCAAATGCGCGTGCGGGCCGCATAGGTTGCAGCTTCCGAAAGCGTGTCGGCGAGTCGGGCGACCTTGAAGGGGAAACCGGTAGGCGAGGCGAGGGGATCGGTGAAGACCTTCGCGGTGCCGTTGCGGATGAGTTCGCGAAACCGGCGTTTCAAGTCCGGGAAGATGCCTGACTCCTCGCAGAACGCGAAGGCCGTGCCGACTTGCACGCCCGCCGCGCCGAGCGCGAGGGCTTCGGTGACTTTCTCGGGGCGCGAATAGGAGCCGGCGAGCCAGAAAGGAAGGCCGAGGTCGCCGATTTTGGGCAGATCAGGCAGGTCGCGCGGACCGTAAACGGGCTCGCCTTCCGTGGAAAGTTGCAGCGGACCTCGCGGCGGCGCGTTGTGCCCGCCAGCGACGGCACCTTCGACGACGAAACCGTCGACACGCCCGGTCGATTTGCGTGCGAGCGTGAGAGCCAGGGTGGCGGAAGTGATGATCGCGAGAAACTGCGGGTGCTTGATCTCCGGTGCCGGCGCGCCGAACAGCGCGCTCGGATCGAAACGCAGGACCGGGGGAGCGTCGGGCGTGTCGCCGGCGACATCGATTCTGAGTTCCGTCGCCTCTCCACGAGCCAACGCGTCGAGTGCCCCGGGGATGGCGCGCGGAATACCGGCCCCCATCAGCACGTAATCAACGCCGGCGAGCATGGCGCCGTAGAGCGAGGGCAGATTCGGCAGCTGGATTTTTTCGAGCAGATTGATGCCGATGCGTCCATCGTGCCCTTCCTTGGCGAGAAACACTTCGGCGAAATTGGCGATGACGGTCAACTCGGTGAGTGCCGCGCTGGGTGTCAGGTTCGGCATCGGCGTGGGCTTGAACGACGCGCCAGCGGGCAGACCACCGGGCACATAGTAATCGCGCAAGACACGCTCAGCTACCGCCGGGATCGGAAAATGATCGAAAGCCCGGCGCAAGTGGCCGCCCGGGTCGCCTTGCTGGAGGATGCGAGCTTGGACGACGGCCAACAAAGTGCCCGAGACCACTCCCATTTGTCCGGTCACAGAGACGGCGCGCGCCAAGCGCCAACCGGAGACCGCGACTCCCATGCCGCCTTGGATGATAACTGGATTTGACATAGTAAATTCGCGCTGGCCAACCGAGTGAGGTGGGCTGACACGCTGCGATTACGCAGGATTCAGTTCCAGATGGGAAGGGTTGAATTTGCGAAACGGCGAGTTTTCAAGTCATGTATGCAACCCATTGGCTGATGGTGGTTTCGTTGGCCTGGTTGCAGTGTGGACAAGAAACGCAACACTGACAGCCGGCGGTGACCGAATTGTCGAGGCGAACGGGTGCCCGGGATTCAAAGCATAAAAAACTGCTTAAAGTTGTCTTCCACTTGAGCGACAAGGGACTCGACGTCGACGCCGCGAAGTTCGGCGAGGCCTGCGTAGGTGGCGCCGAGATTGGCCGGATGATTGATCGGTGAACCGTCGGGTGCCGGAGGCAGCGAGTAGCGGACCAGACGAGACGGTAGCGGCATTGCGGGCGAATCGGTTTCGACGAGCAAGCGGTCAGTCGGCACCCGTTGAAATGCTTCGCGCTTCGTGTGATGGCGCGACTCGAGAAATGAACCGTTGAACGAGAAATAGGCGCCGCGTTCGGCGAATAAAGACACCATGTCGGCCGATCCACCGTAGGCATGGAGCAAGAATCCTCGGGCCGGGGTGTTGACGTGACGCAGAATTCCCTCGAGGGCACCGAATGCCTGGAGGCAGTGAATCGAGACCGGGCGATTCTCGGTAGAAGCGAGGGCGAGCTGTTTAAGAAACACTTCGCCTTGTTCCTCCAACGGCGCCCGGCGGAGGCCGGCAAGGCGCAAGTCGTCGGGCTTGGCACTGTCGAGGATCCAGCGATCGAGGCCGATTTCACCGACGGCGGCGCGCGGGTCAGCTGCGAGGTGCGCGCGCAAACGGTCCAGCCAGTCCGGACTGCGATTGCCCGCATCCCAAGGGTGCAGTCCGTAGCTGGGGAGGACCCACGAGAAACGCGCGGCAAGTTGGGCAACGGTTGGCCAGTCGGCTTCGCATGTGCCGTTTACGACCGCTCGTTTGAGGCCGACATCACGCAAGTCGTTGGCGAGACTGTCCCAGTGAGGTGCAAGCCAGTCGTCTTGCAGGTGGTTGTGGGCGTCGTAAAGCGGCGTCACGGAGCACAACATAGCAGGGGATCCGATTGAAAACAGCAGAATCCAAAGCCGCGATTAAAGGTAATGACCAATGGTGCCGTTATGGTGAGCAACCAAGGAAGGAACCCCCCGTCCATGATGGACAATTTACTCATAGAATTACCAGAACTCCGACTCCCCCGCGATTTAGCCAAGCGGGTGAAGTTCGTCGAGGCTGTCGAAGAACACGCACGGAGACTCGGCATCACCGGGTGCTACAACCCGACGCGGTTCATTGGGTATTATTTTGCCGGAGCCTTCCCCATCGTCGTTTCGGGTCATTGGACTGTCACGCTCGATGAGGTGCCGCTCTTGCGCAGTGTGCGCGAAATGATCGAGCGGATTACCGACCATCGCTTCAGCATCGGGAGTCTCTCGGAAGACACGCATCCTGAATTCATGCTCGTGCATGACCGATTCGACGGTGGTTGTTGGCTGTGGGAATATGCCCACGGCCGTCGTTTTCTTGAGGCACGTCAGCCCGTGATGTCAGGAAACTTCGACGGAGAAGACCCGACGGGCGACGATAAAGGCGGCCGCAAATTGCTCGGGCCGTGATCTCCACCTCCCCTTTGTGTCACATCGCCCCTCTCAAGAAACTTCCCGGCCAAGTTTCTTTCCTGAGAGGTCGCGCCCCAGCGCGGGTGGCCGCTAATAGGCGACATGTTCCGGGGCGTGGGGCAGGCGGGGTTATTCGCTGGACGGGGTGCGCGACGGGGAGGCGGGGGCGACAGGCTGGCGGGGACGCGTCGCGAGGGACTGGCGGTTCCGGGCGACGGTGATGATGGCGACGCCGGCGATGATCACGGCGGAGGCGACAAGGGTGCGCGGGCCGACCGGCTCGTCGAGGATGAGCCACCCGAGGAAAACGGCCACGATCGGATTCACATACGCATAGGTCGCGACACGGGAAGGCGTGCTGTGTTTCATCAACCAGACGAAGGTGGTGAAGCCGATCAATGATCCGAACACGACCAGATACGACCACGCGAAAGCCGAGCGTCCGCTGATGGCCGCGAAGTCGAACTCGTTCAATTCGCCCCGCACCAGACTCACAAGAAAGAGCCAAACCGCCCCGGTGAGCATCTGGATGGCTGCTCCGGTGAACGGCTCGGCGGGAGTCGAGGCGTAGCGAGTATAGATGGAACCGATGCTCCAAGACAGACAGGCGAACACGAGGCCGATCACACGAGGCAGATCAAGCCCGCCGGGCCCGGTGCGCATCACGTCAGGTCCAACCAGCAGTCCGAGTCCGATGATGCCAAGGGCGAGTCCGGCGAACGTGGCGAAGTTGGGTTGTGAGCCGCGCTTGCCGTCCTTGAAATGGGCGTGGACCGCCCAATCCAGCAAGACGATGAATACCGGACCGATGGAGATGACGAGCGTGGTGATGCCGGAGGGGATTTTCTGCTCGGCCCAAGAAACGAGGCCATTGCCGCCGAGGAGCAGGAACGCGCCGATGAGGGCGTTGTCGCGCCATTGTCGCGGCGTGGCCCGGAAGCCACGGGTGAGGGCGATGAACCCGGTGATGAGAGCACCAGCGACGAGGAAGCGCGCGCTCGCCATCAGGAACGGCGGCATCGTTTCGACTGCGATCTTGATCGCGAGGTAGGTGGAACCCCAGACGACATAGATCGTCGCAAAAGCAAGAATGAGCGCGAAACGCGTGGGAGAAGCGGAGGAGGACAAGGGAGGGGGGCAGGCCATGGCGCCGTCGCACCGCACTGCGGCGCGGATTAATCGATACCAGTGCAGTTTTGCCAAACGGAATCTGTGAGCACGCTTGTTGCCGTCGGGCGGACTCGCAGCCAAGACTGCCGATCGACGTCTTTGCGTCACGTCGCCGGAGTTGCCGACGCGATGCAGCCACCTCAGATTAAAATCTCGCCGCGCATGTAAAGGACGCCGCGACCGGCGAGTTTCACGCGATCGCCGGCCAATGTGCAGCGCAAATTGCCTCCGCGGGGTGAGACCTGGCGTGCGCGGAGAGCGGTCTTGCCCAATCGCTCCGCCCAGAGCGGCACGAGCGCACAATGCGCCGAGCCCGTGACGGGGTCTTCGGGAACACCGGCCTGAGGCGCGAAGAAGCGCGAAACGAAATCGATGCCGGACGGACCGCCGCTTGCAGTCACTATTAGGCCACGACCGCCGAGCGCATTGATCTTGGGCAGATCGGGCTGCACCGCTTGCACAGCCTCCGCGTCGGGCAAAATCGCGACGAGGTCAAACGGGGAGCGTCCGAGCCATTGCGGCATGACGCCAATGGAGGCTGCGACGCGGTCGAGAAGGATGGGATCGGTTTCGGAGTGCGCAGGGGTTGCGGGGAAATCGAGTTCGAGATCACCGTCCGATTGGCGCGTGACAAGGAGCGGGCCGCTGCGGGAGTCGAAGGCGACTGTCTCTCCCGGTTGGTCGAGCTGGTGAAAAACGACGAATGCGCTGGCGAGCGTGGCGTGCCCGCACAGGTCAACTTCGGTGGTGGGGGTGAACCAGCGAAGCTGAAATCTGGCCGGTCCGGTGCGCACGAAGAAGGCGGTTTCGGCGAGGCCGTTTTCAAAGGCGATTTGCTGCATCAACAGGTCGGGCGGCCACGTCTCCAGAGGCACAACGCCGGCCGGATTGCCGGTGAAGGGTTTTTCGGCGAAGGCATCGATCCAGTATAATTTCATGGCGTGTCAGGAGGACGGCGGGAGCGGTTCGGGGAACAATGGAACGCGAGACAGCTAATTCAGATTCCATTTGGCGCTCTGTCACCGGTATTGCTCAAGTGCTTTGCCGGTGAGGCGGAAAGTGGTCCACTCGTCCATCGGAACGGCCCCGAGTTTTTTATAGAAGTCGATGGCGGGCTGGTTCCAGTCGAGCACTGACCATTCCATCCGACCGCAGCCGTGTGCGTTGGCGGCTTTTGCGAGGTGGAGGAGCAATGCACGGCCCATGCCTGTTCCGCGATGGGCGGGCCGCACGAACAGGTCTTCGAGGTAGAGGCCGGGCTTGGCGAGGAAGGTGGAGTAGTTGAAGAAGTAGATAGCGAAACCTGCGGGTTGATCTCCGGTGAGGGCGAGCACGCAGTGCGCGGCCGGGGCGGCGCCATGCGGGGGGAAAAGCGTTTGGGCGAGAGCGGCCCCGGTGGCGGTGACCTCCCCTGTGAGTTTCTCGTAGTCCGCGAGTTCGAGGATCAATTGCAAAATCAAGGGCACATCAGCGGCGAGCGCGGGGCGGATTTGCGGAGGCATGGGGGCATTTAGATGATACGACCCTGCCAGGGCGAGAACTCTGCAACGGGGGGTGGGAGATGGTGGATTGATGACTCGACAATCCGGAATCGCGTGACCTTGCTTTCGGGCTGCAAATGGCGGGAGATTACCTCCCTGTTTGTTTGATGATCCGGCGTCTGCTATTGATATTGGGACTGCTGGCTCCGGTGCTTGTCGCCCGAGCCGTGGAATCGCGCGGGCACGTGGTGGTGCAGTTGCCCTACCGCCACCAGTTTCAGTTCGCGGGCCTTTATGCGGCGGAGGAGAGGGGCTATTTCCGGGAGGAAGGGCTCAGCGTCGAGTTGCGCGAATGGACGCCGGAACACCAGCCGGTGGAGGGCGTGATCGCCGGGCGCGCGCACTATGGAATTGGCGGAGCGCGGGTTTTTCTGGCGCGCATGGAGGGGGCGCCGCTCGTCGCGCTTGCGGCCATCTTTCAGCATTCGCCCTTTGCGGTCATGGTGCGGGCCGACTCCGGCATCGCCACGCCGATGGACCTCGCCGGCCGTCGTCTCGCGCTCAACCCCTCCTCGCTGAACATGGAACTGCGCGCGATGTTCCACCTCGAGGGCATCAAGCAGGGGCAATACCAGACTGTTCCCGACCTGCCTTTTCACAATGAACTGATCACGGGCGAGGCGGATGCGATCCAGGTGTTTGTGACAGACACTCCCTACGACGCTGCGCGAGCGGGACTCGAATTCAGATTCATCCGACCGGCCGACTATGGCGCGGATTTCTACGGTGACACCCTCTTTACCAGCGAGCGGGAGGTTAAACAGAACCCGGAGCGCGTGGCGGCGATGCGCCGGGCGGTCCTCCGCGGTTGGGAATATGCCCTGAGTCATCGGGAGGAACTCATCCGGTGGATCATGAAGACGCACGGCCCGCAACATCCGCGGCTTTCCGTGGACCGGTTGCGCTTCGAGGCCGACGCCACCGCGCGGTTGATTAATCCGGAATTGGTCGAGCTTGGCCACATGAACCCCGGGCGGTGGAAAAAACTCGCCGAGACCATGGTGGCCCTCGGTCTCGCCCCGGACGGGCGCAGGCTCGACGGGTGGATGTGGACGCCTGAAAGCCGGGTCCTGCCAATGTGGGCGCGGTGGGCCGGTGCGGCTGCGGGTGTGGCGGTGATTGTGGCGCTGGTCGCTCTGCTGGCCAACCGGAGGCTCAAGCGGCTGGTGGAACGGCGCACGCGCGAATTGCGCGAATCGGAGAACCGGCAGCGGGAGTTGTTCGATCTGGCACCGACGCCGATCGTGGTGACGGATTTGCGTGGGATCGCCGCCCGGCTGAAGGAGCTCCGTGTCGGGGGCGTTACCGACATCCGCTCGCATCTGGCGGCGAGCCCCGGGTTTCTCGAGGAACTTTTCCAGTTGAAGCGCGTGATGGCGGCAAACCAGCACGCCCTCGCGCAGTCGGGCTTCAAGAGTGTCGCGGCGATGGATGAGGGGTTGCGCACCATCATGACCGAGCAGTCGATGCAGGGCTTTGCCGGGGAGGTTCAGGCGATCTGGGAGGGGCGTCGGACCATGGTCCAGGAAAAGACCTATCAGTCCAAGCACGGCAATGTGCTGCACATGCTGATGAAATGGTCGGTCGACTACATGGAGGTGGATCAGGATTACGGGCAGGTGCGGATGGTTTTCACCGACATCACGGAGATCAAGACTGCCGAGCGTGCGCTCCATGAAAGCGAGGAACGCTACCGCCACCTGTTTGAGACGACCCCGAACCCGATGTATATTTTTGACGCCGAGACCCTGCAGATCGTCATGGCGAACGAGGCGGCGATGCAGCGCTACGGCTACACCCGCGAGGAGTTTCTCGCCATGACGGTGTCGGAGCTCCGGCCGGCGGACGAGGCCGCGCGGCTGCGTCGGTCGATGGATGAGTTCAGGACCAACCCGCCGGTCAAGACGGGGGCGCACGCCGCAGGACTGTGGCGCCACCGCTGCAAGGATGGCACGATTCTCATTGTCGAGGTCTTCACCCACAGCCTGATGCTGCATGGCCGGTCCTGCGTGCTGGCGCTGCCGTTTGACATCACCGCGAAACTGGCGACCGAACGGGCGCTGCGGGACAGTGAGGCGCGCTACCGCGAGTTGTTTGAGAATGCCGTTGGCGGGGTGTATCGCGCGACGCGCGACGGGCGGTTTATTTCAGTCAATCCGGCGATGGCGCGGCTCTACGGCTTTGATTCGCCGGCGGAAATGCTGGCGTGGCGGGTGCGCGAACACAGCGGGGCGGCCTACGCGGACGAGGAGGAGCACCAGCGATTTGTCGAGTTGATCGAGCGGCACGGCAAGGTTGAGAACCATGAGTCGCACATCATCGACCGCCACGGCCAAACCGTGTGGATCTCGGAGTCTTCACGAGTCGTGCGCGACGAAGAGGGAGTGTTGCTCTATTATGAGGGCTTTGTGACGGATATCACTGCGCGGCGGAGACTGGAGGGTGAAATGCTGCGCGCCTCGAAGCTGGAAGCGGTGGGTATTCTCGCCGGGGGCATTGCGCACGATTTCAACAACATCCTGACCGTGGTGCTCGGCAACGTGACGTTGGCCGAGATGGACACGGCGACCGACAGTTCAGTGCGCCGGATGTTGCACGATGCCAAGCGCGCTACGTTGCGCGCTCGGGATCTCACGCAGCAATTGCTGACTTTTGCCAAGGGCGGCGACCCCGTGCGCGCCTCTATCGCTCTGCCGGAAATCCTGCGCGAATCGGCGGGTTTTGCCATGCACGGCTCCAAGTCACGGTGCGAGTTCGACCTCCCGGCTGATCTCTGGCCGGCAAACGCCGACAAAGGCCAGATCGGGCAGGTGGTGCAGAATCTCGCGATCAATGCCGCGCAAGCCATGCCCGAAGGCGGCATCGTGCACGTGCAAGCGAACAACGTGCGGCTTGCCAGCGGTCGCGAAGGCACTCTGCCGGCGGGAGATTACGTCAGGATCAGTGTGAGTGACAAAGGAACGGGTATTGCCGCGGAACACCTCACCAAGATTTTCGATCCGTATTTCACCACCAAACAGCAGGGGAGCGGGCTGGGCCTCGCGACCGTTTACTCGGTCGTGCGCAAACATCAGGGGCACATCGAGGTTTCATCGACGTTGGGGCGGGGCACGACGTTTCAGCTTTGGCTGCCGGCGGCGGAGCATCCGGTGGCGAAGGGGGAAGTGGAGGTGCAAACCGAGGCCTCCCTGCGTGCGCGGGTGCTGTTCATGGATGACGAGGAACCGATTCGCGAGATGGCAGGCCTGTTCATCAAGCGACTCGGCGGCGATTTTGTGGGCGCGCCGGATGGCGCCGAGGCGGTGCGACTCTATGAAGAGGCGCGCGCCGCAGGCCGACCGTTTGAGGTCGTGGTGATGGACCTGACCGTGCCGGGGGGCATGGGCGGACGGGAAGCGATCGAAAAATTGCTCCTGCTTGATCCGCAAGTGAAGGCGATCGTTTCGAGCGGCTACTCGCGGGACCCAGTGCTCGGCAGCTACAGGCAGCACGGTTTTTGCGCGATTTTGCCCAAGCCTTACAGCTTGGATCAATTGCACAAGGTGCTGATCGACGTGGTGTCGCGGCGACAGTCGGCATCGCCGTTTTGAAATTTACGGCAACAACTTTGGCGGAGGCGGGTCAAAAAGTCCTTCGCAGCTTCCACAGCCTCCAAATATGAACGCACCTTCAATCTCCTTCGGTCCTCTTTCACCGGTCGGGCGCGCCCGCGCAGTTGTCGCGGCCCTGCTGCTGGGCATGCTCAGCCTCACAACGGGTTGCGTGGCGATCGCCGCGGCGGGTGCGGCTGGCGCAGGCGTTGCCTGGGTGCGCGGAACCCTCGAGGCCAATATCGAGCACAACCTTGATCAGGTCTATCGGGCAGCACAAAAGGCGGTGGCGGAGCTCGAATTTGCCAAAGTCAGCGAAAGCAAGAGTGGTCTCGATGCAGTTCTCGTAGCGCGCACGGCGCTCGACAAGAAAATCGAGATTGTCCTGAAGCGGGTGGGCAAGAACACCACGCAAGTCGTCATTCGCGTGGGCGTCTTCGGTGATGAAGCGATCTCTCTCGCCATCCTCGACCGCATTAA
>CAMTVF010000015.1:0-7586 GCA_947085115.1 uncultured Opitutaceae bacterium
CTGGAAGAGGGCGGCGTCCTGACCAAGGTCGGAGAAAGCAAGCGCGACCGCGTCTTCTGCGCCCGCGCCATCCTCGCCATCCTCGAAGAGCCCGCGCGCCTCGTGCCGGAACCACCCGCCACGAAACGCCGGGCGAGCCGCGAATAATGGATATATCGTGCCGCCACAGCATCTGGCGCATTCGGCGGGCGAAGCTCCCTGTAGCGTAATGAATCCTCACCTTGAGGTCACGAACTCAGAAACAGTGGGGAATCGAACGGCTCCTTTTCCGACTCAGCCAGTCCGCCCATGCCGACTGCTTCTTACTCAAGGGAGCGATGCTGTTCGTCGTATGGGACGAGAAGACTCATCGACCCACGCGTGACCTCGCTCGGCTGAGCTTCGGCTCCCCGGAGAAAGAGGACCTGCAGAAGGTGTTCCATGACGAAGCCGCGCTGCCCGTCATGGATGGCGGGCTCTTATTCGAACCCGCCTCGGTGCGCGCCGAAGAAATTCGGGAGGACAACACCTATGGCGGTATCCGCGTCCGGATCATGGCCAAACGTGGACTGGCAGAGGTGCCCGTGCAAATCGATGTCGGCGGCGGCGATGCGGTGACGCCCGCACCGAAAACGGCGAGGTTTCCCGCACGGCTCGATTTTCCGGTGCCGCAGATCCGCGTGAACGTTCACATCCTCGTCGCCCAGCGCCAACGCCTACAGTCGCTGCGCGACCAACCCGACCGCCGCGTGCGCGACGAACCGCTGGGCACGCCGATCCTCGAAGCATCCGGCCAGCAACCGGGACCCGGCTCGACCGCGCGGTCCACTTGGCGCAAGAGCAACACTCCGCCATCGATTTTTTTGACCCCATTATTCTGACCCACAGTCTGGATGGCGACCCGCCACGGTTTCTCCCCCATCGGCAGCGTGGGCACGAATCGTCGCGGGAAGAAGGGGAAGACCATCCCCACACGGTCTGCGCCGCGCGCGACAGCCGGACGGGCCTCGAGCTGTCCTGCGGCGGCCGGCAACGAGCCGGTCAATTGCCAGGAAACCGGATCTCGAGGGGGCTGGGCCGGGAGGGCATGGCGGTTCGGGTCATTCGGGCGGACTCAGCAGGCGGTGCAGCGTGTGGAGCAGAACTTCTTGCGGGAAGGGTTTGGTCAGAAACGCGTGCGCAATCTCCCGAATCGCCGCAACATCGTCCCGGCCCGATTCATTGAGCGACAGCCCGCTGATCGCCACGACACGGAGGTCGGGTCGCGCCGGCAGCAGGGCACGCGCCAGGGCCACACCGCCGAGGCGGGGCATGTCCACATCGGTGACGAGCAGGGGGATTTCCCCGGGATGCGCGTTGAACGCCTCCACCGCCTCCAGGCCGTCCGCGCAGGCGAGCACGCGATAGCCGTGCCTTTTCAGGATTTCTTCGACGAGGCTGCGCACGGCGACTTCGTCGTCCGCCACGAGGATCAGTTCGCCGTGGCCCTTCGGGGGTGCCAACGGCGAGGCCATGGCTTGCCGCGGCACCCCATCGCTTTCGGCGGCCGGCAGGTGGATGCGAAACGTGGAGCCGCGGCCCACCTGCGACTTCAACTCGACGAAGCCGTCGTGCCGCATGACGATGGCGCGCACGGTTGAAAGCCCCAGCCCCGTGCCCTTGCCCGGGCCCTTGGTCGTGAAGAAGGGGAGCCAAATGGATTCGAGCATGTCGGGCGGAATGCCCGTGCCCGTGTCGCTGACTTCCAGCACGAGCCAGGCACCCGGCCGGGCTCCGGGCAGGTTCTCCGCTTCAGCCGCGTCGAGCCGGCGGTTGGCCGCGGTGAGCGTGAGCACGCCGCCCTGGGGCATCGCATCGCGCGCATTCACGCAGAGGTTGAGCAGCACCTGGTGAAGCTGCGTCGCATTGCCCTGCACCGGCCACAGGTCGGAGGGGATGCGGTGCTCGAACTGGATGTTCTTGGGAAACGTCTGCTCGATGATTTCGACGATGTCCCGCGCGACGTGTTTCACCTGCAGCGTCTGGAACTGGTCGCCGGTCGTGCGGACAAATCCGAGGATTTGCTTCACCAAGGCGGCGCCGCGCTCCGCGCTGCGCTCCAGGGTGTCGATGATGCGGTGGTCGCGCGCCGCGGTCACGCTCGGCCGCAGCAGCGGCGTCGCAAACAGGATCGGGGCGAGCACGTTGTTCAGATCGTGCGCGATCCCCGCGGCGAGCATGCCGAGGTTCTCCAGCCGCTGCGCGTGGAGGAATTTTTCCTCCAGCTTCTTCTGTTCGGTGACGTCGCGTTTGACGCCCACGTAGTTGATGATCCTCCCCGCGCCGTCGCGCACGGGCGAGATGGTGGCGTCTTCCTCGTAGAGCGTGCCGTCCTTGCGCTTGTTGGTAAAGTGCCCGCTCCACACGTTGCCGGCGGTCAGCACCGCCCACATCCGGCGGTAGAACGCCGCGTCCTGCTTGCCGCTCTGGAGCATCCGCGGGTTTTGGCCGATGGTTTCCTGCCGCGTGTAGCCGGTGATTCGCTCGAACGCGGGGTTGACGTATTGGATCGTCGCGCTGGCATCGGTGATCATGACGATTTCAGCAGCCTGCTCCACCGCCGTCATCAACTGCCTTTGGGCTTCTTCCGCCCGCCTGCGCTCGGTGATGTCGCGGAAGGACCACACCCGGCCCCGGACGCGCCCCGGCATCAACATCGGGCCGGAATGGCGCTCAAAAATGCGGCCGTCCTTGAAGGTGAGCGTGTCCACGACGGTCGCGTCCGAGCCGTAGAGCGCCTCCACCTTTTTCCGAAACGCGTCCGGCTCGGACAATTGGTCCAGCACGAAAGCCAGCAGGGCCTGGTCGTCGCGGCTCTCCAGGAGGGATTGGGGGATGCGCCAAAGCTCGGCGAAGCGCCGGTTGGCTTTGATCAACTTCCCCTGATCGTCCACGGCGAGGATGCCGTCAGTGGTGGATTCGAGGATCACCTGGAGCTGGGTTTCGCTCCAACGCAGCGCCGCCTCGACCCGCGTCCGCTCTTCGACGGCGGACTTGAGTTGCACCAGGAGCGGGCCGGCCTCGCCCATGAGGGTGTCCACCTTGCCCTGACGCAGGGCGGCGAGAGCTGCCTCCGCCTGGGCGAGGCGCTGGCGCAGCTCGTCGTAGCTGGGCTGTTGGCTCATGTTCGCTCCTCCTTCCCCGGCAGGCTGAGCAACGGCAGGAGCGCGGCGGGATCGTCCAGCGAGCCGACGATGGTTTGGGCGGGCGGCGGTTCTTCCACGATCAGGGTGGGCACAACAATGACCCCATGCTCGAGGGCGGCCTGGTAGTCGGCGAAGACGTCCACGACCTGCAAGTCGCAACGGCCGTGCAGATGCGTGGCGCACAGACGTTCGAGGGTCGCCCGGGCCTGGCTCGAGTTTGGTTCCTCGCCGGCCACGAAGAGCCGGAAGCGGTAGAACGGCGCGGGGGCGTCGGACTGGCGCGACTGCGGAGCGGGAGGTTTCGTCTTCATGGTGAGGCAGCCTTACTTTCCGGTGGCCGGTCTGGTTGCGGGGTCGGAGCAGGGCGGGGCGGGCCGTTCGGGGTGCGTCATGGCCTTGCGGCGGGCGGCGGCCTGGAGGGCCTCCGCGCGGGCGAGGCGGAGGCGTTTCAACTCCAACTCCTTCGCCTCGAGCTCCAGGTCCAGGCGCCGCGCTTCGATCCGGTCCCGCTCCTCCTGCCGCTGGCGGGCGATGCCGGTGAGCACCTCGCCCGGGCCGAGGTAAACGTCTTCCACCTCAAACCCGGTGTTGGTGATGCGGTATTCGCGCTGCTGGTTGGAATGGCGCGCCCCGCGGGACTTGAGGATCTGGAGGACGCGGTTGGTTTCGCCGTGGCAGAACTGGTAGTTGAGCAGGATCGCGATGTCCACCATCGAGGAGATTTCGTTGCCGGAAATCTCCAGGTAGCTGGTGACCCCGGTGAGCTGGTTGAGCAGCAGGATGGTGATGCCGCGTTCCTTGCAGGCGTTGAGCAGGCGCATCATGTAATCGAAAGCCGACCGCTGGCCGCCCATGCGAGAGCAGGCCGAGATGGCGTCCACCACCACGTGCCGCGGCGCCAGGGCTTCGATCCGGTCCAGCGCCTGGAGGAAATGTTCCTCGGCGCCCAGGGCCTCCGGGTAATGAGTCAGGAAACCCAGCCGGCCGGAATCGAGGTGTGGCTGCAGGCCAATCCCGGCGCTCGACACGTTCTGGACCATGGCCGCCTCGGATTCCTCGAAGCCGATGTAGAGCACCCGCTCACCCCGCGCGCAGGCGGCGGCGACGAACGTGGCCACCAGCGTGGTCTTGCCCGCGCCGGGCAGGCCGGCCAGCAAGATGCACGCGCCCTGCCGGTAACCGCCGTCCAGGATGTCGTCGAGCCGCGCGTTGCCGGTGGAAATTTTTTCGCCGAGGGGCTTGTGCCGCAAGCCCACGGAGGAGATCGGCGTCACGCGCAGTCCGGTGGCGGAGAGCACGTAGGGGTATTCGTTGCGGCCAAAGCCGGAGCCGCGGAATTTGGCCACGCGCAGCCGCCGGGTGGCGATTTGCTCGGTCACCCGGGCGTCGAGCACGAGGAGGCAGTCGCCCATGGACTCGAAGAAATCCTCGTAGAGTGACGGGCCGCCGCGGCTGGGCGGGCGGGTGGTGAGCATGGCCGTCAGCCCGGCCTCCTGCAGCCAGCCGTTGAGGGCGTGCAATTCGTTGCGCACCTGCCGGGGCGTATCGAACAGGCGCAACATGACTTCCAAGGCGTCCAGCACGATCCGCCGCGCGCCCAACTCGCGGCACTTGCCGGCGGCGATGGCCAGCAGTCCCTTCAGGCTGAACTGGCCGCTGCGGATCGCCGAGGGCTTGAGGCGCCCATCGAGGAGGAACAGGTGGTTTTTCTTTTCCAAGGCCGCGAGGTCCCAGCCGAGGGTGGCGGCGTTCTGCCGCAGATGGGCGGGTGGTTCCTCGAAGCCGACGAGGATGCCCGGCTCGCCGTGCAGTGCGCCCCGGTAGAGGAACTCCAGCCCGAAGAGCGTCTTGCCCGAGCCGGCGGCACCGCTCACCACGGTGGTGCGTCCCCGGGGCAGGCCGCCATCGAGGATGGCGTCCAGTCCGGGGATGTGGGTGGGGGCTTTCTCGAGGCGCGGGGCGGATGGTTTTTCCTGGAGGGCGGGTTTGGCGGGCTTTTTCATGGTTTCGTTTTCCTTCATCAGTCCCCGGAGGCATTGTCAACCCCCCCCGTGGCAGCGGACGTGAGTCCGCTCCATTCTCCGGAAATTCAATCAGAGCGGCGAAGTAGAGCCCGGAGGAAATGGGCCGTAACGTCGGGTGCCGCGGGCGACTGGAGCGGTTTGCGCGCGAACCTCACAATGTCCGCATCGAAGGCTCCGCCGGGCGCGCGGTCAAGGAGCGAATTTTCAGACTGATTCCGCCGCGCCTGCCGGTGTGGATCACGCAGACAGGTCGGCTTGAACGAAGTCGTCGTCCGGGAAGGCCTCGCCGGCGCTCGCCGGCCAGAACACCGGTTCGCCATCGGCGGCATCGGGCTGGGCGTAGTTGTCGCCGGACAGTTCGCCCTGCCCGGCGTCCGCCGGTGCGACCGGTGGTGCCGCCGGCAACTCGAGGCCAGTCTGGTCGAACGATTCGCCCGGCTCCATCACCTCGGCGCGGAACCGGATCGGGTCGTCGCGTGGCTTTGGATACGACAGCCCGGGCGGGACGTCCGGCGGGTCGATGGCGTGACAGTCCCCGGTGGCGGCGGCGATGAGAACGGCGACCTCCGGCCGAGGCGGACCGAGCGCAAAGGGTCGCTCGTGGGGCCGGGGCCAACGGTTTGAGGAGGGCCGAATCTCAATCCTCGTTTCGACGACCGCGATCGGCCGCCGGAGGCTCGAGCCATGCGGGCAGCGCAAAGGGGGCGGCGCCCCGGGTTTTCGCGCGACGCGAAAACCATTGCAGGAAAACGCGCCGAGGAATTCGTGGTCGCGGATCACGAAGCACTGCAGCGACGACATGAGGCACGCAACGGTCTCCCTCCAATGGCGGCGTCCGGGAAATCAAACCCCGCAACAGCCCGGGTGCGGATCGGGTAAGATCGCGCTTTCTCGCTCCGATTCCTTGCGCAAACAGGACGAGCCAGAGGAAAATCAGGTTCCCATCTTGGGCGTTTGACGGACGGAAATCTGGTTGTCGTAAAACGCGAGCAATCCCGGGAGTTCAGGAAGCCGCTCCAATGTAGAGCGTCCGGGAATCGCGAAGCTCAGGTCAATCTTGTGCCCTTGGGCGAGTTTTACGGCATGCGGAGTGCGGACGACCTTCAACGTGTCGCCAAATCGATCAACCGCATCTCGCTCGGATATTTGGCGATTGAGCGCCGCTTGATAAAGATCCGCCAAGTAATGTCGGCACCACACAACCAAGATGCGAACGTGGCGCTGATCTGCACGATTTTCCTGAGTGATGCTTTCGAGGTTCGCCAGCTTTGCCTTGAGCACGACCTCAGGGGCGGGGACCGAGTAGCTGCGGCCATCGCCCAAACGGATCGTTTCCGTCGCGTTCAAATCGGCCTCCGTCAAGCCGCGCACCGTGCGCAGAACGTCAACCGTCAGCTCCCGGCCTTCCTTTTCGAGGTAGATGTGTCCCAATACCGGCGACCTGACCTCGGGATTGTTGCGAAATTTCCACCCGGAAGCCGCTGCTACTGCTCTGGCCAGGTCCTTGTCGCGGAGGAAAATGTCACCGTCTTTGGAGACATACGGTGCGAACCGACGGAGTTCATCATCGCCACGCGGGGCATAATACGAAGCCCACAGGTTGACGGCGTGTCCCCCAACCACCACGACTCCGGGTTGGGCGAAGACGTCGCCGAACTCCTCGGGCTGGGTAACGTCAGACGCTGACACGGGCGCGTGGCTGCCAGACGATTGAGGCCTTCGCGAAGTCGACCCCAGCGAACGGGCTGTTTTCTTTCTGGAGCCGGGCGGGCGTCACCAACTTCGCAGCGAGCCGTGCGTCATCGTGCATCCGAAGTAGCTTCTTACGATGGAAAGTAACCGCTGCCGTTGCTTTGCTTCTGATTGCTTTCAGCTCCGCTTCGATTTCCACAAGCCGAGTGCGCGGAGGCAGCCGCAAAAGCTCCGCTCTCCGAGCCGCAAGGGGATCGGAATTGTCCACCTTTGTGGAGCTAGAACGGTGCGGAAAATCGCGGATCACGATTCAAAGAGCAGGACTTTGTTGGGGCCTTTCAAGTGGACTTTCCAAACTGGAAATTCAGCCCACGAAACCCCCCGTTTCATTTTGACTAGTTTTGCGAAAACGCCGGCCAACCGGCAAAATTGAGGGGGCATGTGGGATGAAACCACGAACTTTCCGCAAACAGTTTCAAAACGGTCGCTTTCGCTAATCACTGAAGCGCTAAAGCATACAGTCGATTTTGACTCACCTTGGAAAGAGTTCGGATTTTTTTCGAAGTGGCTGCCCGGCATGGATTGGCTGGGCTCCGCCCACCCTTCGGGCGCGCTTCGCGCGGCCCATCTCCCTCCGCTTCGCTCGGTCGTCGAACCCAGGTTCTCATCCATATCCGGTCGCCAATTTGATCCGCAAATTGGCTGC
>CAMTVF010000016.1:0-12627 GCA_947085115.1 uncultured Opitutaceae bacterium
AATACTCGCGTGACCGAGCATTTCCTGAATGGCGCGCAGATCGGCCCCGCCGCCCAGCAGATGGGTCGCAAAGGAATGGCGCAGCAAGTGCGGTTTCACGGACTTGGCCAGACCGGCATTGCGCGCGTGCTTCTTCACGAGGGCCCAGAGGGTCTTGCGCGAAATGGCGCGGCCGCGCTCGGAAATGAAGAGTTCGCTCCCCGTGCGCGGCTTCACCAGCCGCGGGCGTCCCGACCCGAGATAAACCTGCACGGCGTCGCGCGCCTTGGCGCCGAGCGGCACGACCCGCTCCTTCGCGCCTTTGCCAAACACCCGCACGAAGCTGTGTTCCAAGTCAACCTGCTGCAACGTGAGGCCGCAGAGTTCGGAGATGCGCAGCCCGCTCGAATAAAAAAGTTCGAGCATGGCACAGTCGCGGACCGAGTAGGCATCGCCTCCGCTCGGGGCGGTGAGCAGTTTCTCCATGTCCGCTGGAGAGAGTGTTTGGGGAAGCTTGCGCCGGAATTTCGGACTGCTGAGCAGTTCCGTCGGGTCGTCCGGTCGGAGGTTCTGTCCCACGAGATAGCGCCGAAAGAACATCCGCATCGCGCTGAGTTTTCGCGCTTGGCTCGATTGCGTGAAGCCTTCGTCCGCCATCCAATGCAACCACGCGGTCAGGTGCTGCTCATTAACCGTCCGCCACTGGCCGACGCCCTGGCGTTTCAAGCAATGCGCCGCCTGCACCAGATCCTTTTCGTAGGCCCTGGAGGTGTTGGAGGAGAGGCCGCGCTCGAGTTCGAGCGTGCCAATAAATCCTTCCAATTCCTCGGCGAACTCGGCCGGAACGGGAGGCATGGGCTCCGGTTTCGATTTCGGCCGGTTCACACGAGGCGATTTCATCCCCCAGCCTCCTAACCGAAATGAGCGCCGTTATGCACGGACGAAATCAAAACGAAAGAAACCAGCGCAACGCGCTGGCAAAACTTGGCTTCCCAATACTCGTTCAGGCCCGGAGTGCCGCCTAGCGGCGGCGGCGGAACGGCGGACGCGGAGGCGCGTTCGGACTGATCTCCCGCACGCGATACGTGATGCGCGCCTTGTCGAGATCGTAAGGGCTCATCTCCATCTTCACCTTGTCGCCGGCAGCGATCTTGATGAAGTGCTTGCGCAACTTCCCGGAGATGTGGGCCAGCACCATATGACCGTTGTCCAACTGGACGCGAAACATCGTGCCCGGAAGGACGGTGATGATTCTGCCCTCCACTTCGATAGCTTTGCCGTCAGACATGGGAGAGGGAGGAGTGCTGGTAAGAGGTTATAGTCATGCGGGTTCGTTCTATAAAAGCCCCTTGTAACCGTGAAATCCGCCCCGTAGTCAAGGCTTTACCCAAAAACGCCCATTTGAGGCCCGTCGCGCCGCCCGCCGAGCGCAGCGGTGCACCATTCCGCGATGTCCGAAAACCTTTTACCTCGCCCCGAACTTCCCTGCCCCTTCGCCAAGGTGCATCCGTCGCAATTGAACCGCGACGACGACTTCTACATGTGGCTCGCCTACAACCAAGCGATTGATGCGTGGCGGCAGGACGAAGTGCCAATCGGTGCCGTAATTGAACTCGGCGGCGAAGTGATCGGCAGTGCTCACAACCAGCGCGACAGCACCCGTGACCCCACCGCGCATGCGGAGATCATCGCGCTCGGGCAGGCCGCGCGCGCCCTGGGCGACTGGCGGCTCAACGAGGCCACCCTTTACGTCACAAAGGAACCCTGCCCGATGTGCTCCGGTGCGACGCTAATGTCGCGCGTGAAGCGCGTGGTTTACGCCGTATCCGATCCCAAGATGGGCTGCCTCGGTGGCGCGACCGACCTGAACGAGCTGCCGCACATAAACCATCAGTTGCTCATTACGCGCGGCGTTTTAGAGCAACCGTGTCTCGAATTGCTGAAAGCATATTTCCAACTGAAGCGGAAACAGGACTGATCAGGCCGCGCAGTTGCAGACCCATTCCAGGCTGCTAGCGCGAAGATGATCGCCCGCTCTGCAAGTAGAGGCGCACGAGGGCAAGGGCACCAAGGGAAACGAAAAACCAAACACTCGGTGCCCCTCCTCCGCCGCCTCCGCCCGGGGAAGGCGCGGGTGTTGGCGTCGGCGTGGGAGTGGGTGTCGGCGTCGGGGGCGCCGGTTCGGAGAGGGAAATCGTCGTCACCACACCGGCGGCGGTAATCCGACGCAGGGCCGCGTTACCAGTATCGGCCACAAAAATGTTGCCCGCCGTATCGACAGCGAGTGCCTGGGGTTGATTGAAAAAGGCGTTACTGCCCGTCCCGTCTTTCAGGCCTGCAATCCCGGGCAACCCGGCCAGCGTGGTGATGACTCCCGTCGGTGATACTTTGCGGACAAGTGAATTGCCGGCGTCGGCCACATAGATGTTCCCGGCCGAATCGATGGCCAAACCATCGGGCCGGTTGAACAATGCGCCACTGCCCGTGCCGTCATCCGCGCCGCTGACTCCAGCCAAACCGGCCAGCGTGGTGACAACACTCCCGCTGGTGATTTTGCGAATCGTGTTGTTGGTCGTGTCGGCAACGTAGACGTTGCCACTGCCATCCACCGCGATGCCTCGCGGATTATTGAAACGCGCAGCGGCCCCCGTGGCATCAGTGCTGCCAGCGGTGCCGGGGCTTCCGGCCAAAGTGGCAACTACTCCGCCGGAAGTGACGCGGCGGATGGTATGATTCATGGCATCCGCCACGAAGAGCGTGCCGACGCTATCCTGCCCAATCCCCAATGGCGAAGAAAATGACGCGGCGGCACCGGTGGCGTCCGCATTGCCGCGCACGCTTGGGGAACCGGCGAGCGTCGTCACCGTGCCGTCGGTCGTGATGCGGCGCAGCGTGGCGTTGCCGGTATCGGAAACGGTCAGCGTTGCACCGGCCGTTGAGGTAACCCCCGAAGGTTGGTTGAACCGTGCTGCGGCGCCCACCCCGTCGGTGGATCCGGCCGAGCCACTCGTGCCCGCAACGAGAGTAATGACGCCCGCCGACGACACTTTCTGGACGGTGTTGGTTGACAGATCGGTCACGTAAAGATTGCCCGCACTATCAAGCGCGACTCCGGCTGGTTGCGGAAAATAGGCCGGGGCAACCGTGATGACAGCCGTGCTGCTCGTCACGCTGCCCGCGCTATTGCTGACGACAACGGTGTAGTTGCCCGCGTCGGCCGCAGAGACCGCCGTCAGCACGAGGCTGGAATTGGTGGCGCCGGCGATGTTCGTGCCATTCTTCCGCCACTGGTAGGTGATCGGCGGCGTGCCGGTCGCGTTGATGAAGAGCGTCACATTGCGACCGGTCGTCACCGTTTGCGAGCTCAGCTGCGTGGTGATGCTGGGCGCGACCGCCCCGCCGCCATTGCCGGGGGCGCGGCCGTTGCGCGCAGCATCGCGCCGGAACTGGGGCCAGGCCGAAGCGGCCGAGGCAGCGGAACCGCTGCCGTTGATCGCGTGAAGCTTTTTGTCAAACGACCCGACATAAATCATGCCGTCGGCACCGACGACCGGGGAGGAGTCGACAAAATCGTCGGTCAACAATTTCCATTTGGTCGTGCCGTTGGAGTTGAGGGCATGGACATTCCTGTCGCTGGCGCCGAAAATGATGGTGCCGTCCGCTCGCACCGCCGCAGAGGAAAGCACCTCGAAACCGATGCGCACCCGCCACACGAGCGCGCCGGACGAGCCGTTGACGGCATAAAAATACCCGTCAACCGAACCGAAATACACCGTGCCGTCCGCGCCAAGCGCCGGCGAGGCGCTGATCCCGGCGCCCGTCGCATAGTCCCAGAGCTTGGCGCCGGTCTGTCCGTTCAACGCGTAGAGTTTTCCGTCGGTCGATCCGACATAGACGGTGCCGTTCGCTCCGATCGCAGGCGAGGAGGTCACGGAATCACCGGTCGCAAACTGCCAGCGAAGAGCTCCATCGGGCCACAGCGCGTAAACGCCGGCGTCCCAGCTTCCGAAATAGACGGTGCCGTCGTTCCCGATCGCGGGCGAGGAGTCCACCCAATCAGCCACCGGATAATTCCATTTCAAGGTTCCGTTGGGGTTGAGCGCATAGACGCTCCGGTCGCCTGACCCGAAATAGATCGTTCCGTCCGCGGCGATCGCCGGTGACGACGCAATAAATCCTGCGGCGGCAAACTCCCAACGCTTTGCTCCATTGGCGGGATTGAGCGCGTAGAGTTTGCCATCCCATGAGCCAAAATAGACGGTGCCATCGGCGGCGATCGCCGGAGTTGAATCGATCCAATCCCCGGCGGTGAATTGCCACTTCAGCGCCCCGCTCGGAGCAATGGCGTAAAGCCGGCTCTGGCTGGCCACGCTGCCTTGGGTGCCAACGTAGACCGTGCCATCACTGGCAACGGCCGGCGAGCTATTGACCGCCCCATTGGTCAGAAACGCCCATTTCCGACTTCCATCGGCTTGGGCGAAACACGTCACGGCAGAGAGCAATAATAGGCAGGCGGTCTTCAACTCACGATTCATAAATGGACATAGTGGTGATCGGCAGGTGCTCGGCAAGGCCGGGCACGGGCGGACTTTCCCGTGGTGCACGGTTGCGCGCGAGCGCGTTTTTCAATTGGTCGGTGGAATTAGCAACCTAAAAGACGTTCCGGGGGCAGCCGCAGTCACAACTTCGAGTGTTCCGCCGAGGTGGATCGCCAATTGCCGACTAATGGCCAGCCCGATGCCCGCTCCGCCCGGTTTTGTGCTCACCCGGGGCTCGAACAGGCAATCGAGCATCTCCGGTGGCAGTCCCGGGCCATCGTCGCGCACGCCAAATTCCACCTCGCCACCCGCGGTATTGCGCACGCTCAATGTCACCGTGCCGTCACCGCGCGAGCGCAGCGCTTCACAGGCGTTTTGCGCCAGATTGGACAGGATTGCAACCACCAGCCCGGCCTGTTGATTCGTGACCGCACCGGAGTCTTTTTCTTCGATCCTCACAAGGGCATGGCATGCCGTTGCGGTCGGCGAAACACGCGCCACCACGATCTCCAGCACTTCGCGGCCGGTCATTTCGTAGCTGGCTCCCGCTTGCTCCTCCTGCAGCAACGAGACCACTTCGTTGATCATGTCCCGCATCCGGCGGGTGGTCGCGTTGGCCTCGCTCCATGCACCCGCCAAAATCGGCGATTCCTCACCGCCCCGGTCTTGCAAAAACGACTCCAAACCGGCGAGCGGATTGCGGAGCCCGTGCATCAGGTGTGCCGTGACGGCACCCAACGCGGAAGTCTTTGCCACCAAGGACAATTCCCGGTTCGCCCGCACGAGGTCGTCCGTGCGCAATTCCAACTCCCGGTGCGCCCGTGCCAACCGGCGCAGCACCCAACCCACTCCGGCCAGACTCACCCCCGACGCCAGCAACCAGACCAAACCCGCCTGCCAGACCAGACTCTGATCGAGACGCGCAAATTCCCGGGCGATCGGCTGTCCTTCGAGCACGAAGCGGGCCGCGCCATCGAGCTCGGCGGCCTCCGGGGAATGCAACGGCACCGTGATCTGCACAAGAGGAACGCGACTCGTCGACAACGGCTCCTTGGCATCAAATCCCTCCAGCGACGCGGCCGGCTTGAACTGCACGACTGGCACGAGTTGCTGCAGCTTCTGCCACTCTGTTTTGCTCGGAGCCGCAATGGGCAACGGGGCCAACAACCCTTCCAGCGGTTGACTCGCAAGATCGAAGACCTGCACGCCAAGCACCCCCTTCAAGCGCGATGTCTGCAGCGCCAAAATAGCCAGACTCTCATCGGCGTTCGCCAATTCCAATTCGCCCAGGCGCTCCCGTTCCAAGGCGTGTTGCATCACGGTGACCGCGTAGAGTGACTCGCCTTCGCGACGCAGGATCTGATCGCGCAATCCAGCCCGCAGCCATCCCGTGATCGCCGCGACCGTCAAACCAAGAACGAACACGATTCCGAGCAGAACCATCGCTGCCGGGCGACGAATACGATCACGCGATTTCATAGCGCATCAATCGTCCGGGCGAGTTGATCCCAACTCCAGCGAATACCTACATAGCCTGTGTTGATCCGGAAGCGCGATCGATCGTCATTTGACGTCGACCGCTCCGACTCGAAAAAAACAAAGCCCGCGAGTGAAGCCGTGAGACGGCGGGTGACTTCAACGGTCGCCCGCGTCTCCTCCTTGCGTCGCTGTTCGGGCGCGATGCCGATGCCGACCCGTTGCACGGGAAATTCATATTCCGACCAACTCAAAGCCGTCCGCACCTCCCACAAATCCTGCGTCCAAGTCACGCCCGCGGTGAGCAAATCCCGATCGTAGTCAAAGTAACCGGTGCCATTGTCGCGATTTTCCTCCCGCAACACCGTGCCCGTGATTTGCCAGTGCTTCGCGGCATCGAGCACCCAGTTGAGCTGGGCGCTCAGTTCAGCTTGCCGGGCTTTCAGCAACGTGCCGGTGATCGGCCGGCCGGCCACGGTGAACTGCTCGCGCGAATCGTGGGCGCGCCAGCGCCGGGAACCGCCAATACTCCACTCCGAACCGTGCCCCCAAGCGCGACCCAGGCGAACCCGCCCTTCGCCATCGGTGTAGCCGTCGATGTCGCGATCGTAACTGTCGTCGCGCGCCACGCCTTTCCCCTCGAGCCACCAGCGCGGCGCGAAATTCCACCGCACGCCCGGAGCCAAAGCAAAGCCGGTCATTTTCAGCACCGCGGTGTCGAGCGCGATCTCGGTGGTCGAAACATCGAAGACTTGATCATGGTGATAACCCTGCGCCAGCAGACTGTATTTCAGGGCTTCAGCCGGCTGCCAGCGAACTTCTCCAACCAGAAATATCGTGCGCTCATGATCGGTTTGCTGCGCCGAGAAGAAGCGGGTTTCGACCGCATTGAGAAAGACATAGCCATCCAACCCAGCGGTCGGAATGCGCAACAACATCGCCTCCGCTTCGCCCCGAACAAATCCACTGCCGACCGCATTCGTGGCGCTGAGCAGCACATTGTCGCGATACCCTGCGGCCGCGCTCAGGGACGTCGTTAACGTCCAGTCCGGGACTGCCGGCAGGGCTTCCGCAGGTTCGACGGAGTTTGGCGCGCGCGACTCCGTCGCGAACAAATTTCCTGAGAGTAAGAGAGTGGCGACGACGACCTGAGCTTTGCTCGGGCACCATGGGTGTGACGGCATCTTGAGAGATTGTTTGTTCGAGGTTGACTGATTGAAAAATTAAGCCGGTCAGAAATTCGCAACGCCTTCCTGCCCGCTTCCGATGCAATGACGAACCGAGGCACCACTCAAGCGACAACAAAACCACAGCCGCCTTCCGATCAAAGCGGCTGTGGGGAGTGGGATTACCGACCAAATTGAAGCGTTACAGGCGCCGGCCGCCGCCCAACCAAAAGGCGAACCCGACCAAACACATTCCTGCGACCGCCAAAGCGGCGAGGGCCATGCCAATACCACAGATCAATTCTATCCAGATTGAGTCCATTGAGAAAGCGGCCCGTTTAATCGGTTGCCCCGGGGTGACTCCGGGAAGGTTCTGGACGGGAAGGTAGCGCGGCTATCGCAACCAGCGCTACCGACGAAAATCAACCGGCGGCAGAAGCTCAACCACCGGAGGGCGGACGCTGTTGGTCGCGGCGGGCCTTGATCGCATCGCGAATCGACTTGGCGAGTTCGCGTTGGCTTTGCTGTTGCTGGCTCATGATCTCACGCAAGGTGGCCTTCAGCGCCTCGCGATCTGCCGGCGCGGCGTTTCTCATCGCCTCCAAGGCCGCCTTGCGTTGCTCGAGGAGCGCCTTCGTCGTCTCGCGATGATCGGTCATGATCTGGCGCAGCTGCTCACCTAGCGGGCCTTGCATGACGGGCATGGCTGGCGGAACTGGAGCCGACGTTGATTGCGCCGAAGTCGTTGCTACACCCAAGCTGAGGATGACAGCACCGATGAGGGTTTTGAGGATTTTGGAGTTCATGGAATATCGATTGTTGAAGGTTCTGACAATGACATGCTCTAGCGGGAGTTATGCCAAAACGGAAAAATATTCCATTGCGTTGTCCATGAATGGATAGTGAATTTTTATAATCGTCCATCTCGGGATGATTGGGTGTAAGCGCCCAATTAATTCCGAACCCTTGGGGGCAGCTCCCCAATCACTCCGCAGGCGCATCCGACTTCAGCCGGTAGCGCACATAGTCACGCGAAACGCCTAGGAGTCGCGCGGCTGCGGAGACATTGCCATCGGCCTGCTTGAGCGCCCGGGCGACAAATTCGTCGATCGCCGTCTCGAGCAAAAACCCGCTTTCGGGCAAAACAAATTGAGGATTCAGCCAAGCGGGGGCCGCACCGCTTTCCTCCTTGGCGGGTGCCAATCCCAGGAAACTCAGACCGGTGCCGCCCTCGTCGAACACCAGTGCCCGTTCGATTTCGTGCGCGAGTTCGCGCACATTGCCGGGCCAGCGGTGCGCGAGCAGGCGACGGCGACCATCGGGAGGAATTGATCCGATTTTTAGTCCATACTGCCGACCAATTCGCGTCGCGAGTTTGCCCGCAAGTTCAATCAAGTCCTGTCCGCGTTCCCGCAGTGGCGGGATCCGCACGCGAAACAAATCCAGCCGTTGCAGCAAATCTTCCCGGAAACGCGCCTCGGCCACCATTTTTTTCAAATCGGCGTTGGTCGCGGCGATGATGCGGACGTCCACCGGCCTCGTGCGATTTGCACCCACGCGGCGAATCACGCGGTCCTCGATCGCCGTGAGCACCTTGGCTTGCAGCGCCGGCGACAAGCTCGGCAATTCGTCGAGAAACAACGTGCCACCCTCGGCGGCCTCCATCAGGCCGATCCGGGTCGAACTCGCGTCGGTGAACGCACCGCGCTCGTGGCCAAACAATTCCGATTCGGCCAAGGCCTCGGGCAACGCCGAGCAATTCACCTCTATCAACGGTCCCTCCGCGCGCGGGCCGTTGCGATGCAGCCACCGTGCAAACGTGGTTTTGCCCGTGCCGGTTTCTCCCTCGATCAACACCGGTGGCAAATTGCCTTCGCGCCGACTGTCTGCCGCGATGATCTTGCGGAGCTGTTGCTCCACCGAGCACAGACTGGGACCAAAATACAAATCAGTCTCCTGTGTCCCAACCGCATTCGGACTGCGCCTGAATTCCTCCGCGCGCCGGCTGTGCTGGGCTTTTCTCGCCCGCTCGATGCGAACCGGGAGTTCTTCCAAATCGAACGGCTTGACCAGATAATCCGCCGCGCCGAGCCGGATGGCCTCGACAGCACCATTCACACCGCCTTCTGCGGTCATCACCAGCGTCGCCATTCCCGCCGGAATTTTCCCATTGCGCAGCAAATCAGTGCCCCGGCCGTCCGGCAGGTTCACATCGATCAAAGCGACATCGAAATCGAGTTCCTTGAGAGCGTTCTCCGCTTCCTGCCGACAAGTCACCGCAGTGACTTCCGCCCCCAAGCCATCCAGCAACGCCGTGTAGCGTTTGCGGAGCAGGGGTTCATCCTCCACCACCAAGATGCGAACGCCAGCAAATCTTTGTTTCGCCATAATGTCGGTTGCTCGCGTCATCCACTCGCGCTTCCGCACGACTGGCAAAACAAATTCGTCCGCGCGGTGAGCATCGGGCTTCCCTTATCTTGGCGCCAGTTGCAGAGTCAAAGCGCGTTGCGCAGAATCTGTGGGACCACCGCTCGCAAAGTTGACGTTCCCGAGACTCCATGCACCTTCATCCTGCAGCTCAACCCCCACCACTTATGGCCTACGAACTCCCGCAACTCCCCTACGCTCCCAACGCCCTCGAGCCGCACATCGATGCGCGCACGATGGAAATCCACCACGGCAAGCATCACAATGCCTACGCAACCAACGCGAACAACGCGCTCAAGGACCACGCTGAACTTGCCGCACTGGACGTAAACGCGCTCATCGCCGATCTCACCAAAGTGCCGGACGCCATTCGCGGCGCCCTGCGCAACAACGCCGGTGGCCACAGCAACCACGCGTTCTTCTGGACGATTATGGGTCCGGGCAAAGGCGGCGCACCAACCGGGGCGCTGGCCGACGCCATCAACGTCACGTGGGGCTCTTTCGATAATTTCAAGACTGAATTCAGCAAGGCAGCCGCCACGCGCTTCGGGTCCGGCTGGGCCTGGCTCTACGTCGGTGCCGACGGGAAACTCGCGATTGGTTCCACAGCGAACCAAGACAGCCCCTTGATGGGCAAGGCTGTCGCCGGAATCGAAGGCAAACCCGTCATTGGGCTCGATGTGTGGGAGCACGCCTACTACCTCAACTACCAGAATCGTCGGCCCGACTATGTCACCGCATTTTGGAATGTCGTGAATTGGGACGCAGCCGCAGCCAATTTCGCCACTGCCACGAGGTAAGCCGGCCTGACCTTTCGCAAAGTATTCCGAGCCACGCCCTTTCCGGCGCGGCTCTTTTTGTGCCCGGACAAATCGCCGCGACTGCCGTCCTCCGTGGCGCGAAAGACGCGTCGCTTACTTCTCCTTCATCACAAACACCCCATCCCACCCTGGCCCCGGCATGTGTGCCTTCATGTAAGCGCAGCGCTTGATGAACGCGACCGACGGGTTCTCTTCGACGCCAGGATCGCGACCGGGAATGTTCGGCTCCAGCAAGGAACTCTTCTCCCACAGCGCGATTGCTCCATCGAAATCCTGCGCCAAGTAGCGCTCAACCGCTTGCGCGTGGACAGCGAGACACTCCCGCGTAGTCGCGGTGATGTTCTCCTTGAGCCCAACCACCTCGTAGATCTTGACCGGGACGCTCCGTCCTTTGACCACGATCTGATCGAGGAAGCGAAAGACAACGCGATCGCCGCCGTGTTGCTCGCACCCGAGTTTCGTCGCCTCGGCAACCATGGTATAGACACCGAATTGCTTGGCTCCGGACTCCATTCGCGCGGCGAGATTCACGTTGTCGCCCATCATCGTGTAATTGAAACGCGTGCGGCTGCCCATGTTTCCGATCATGCAGGTGCCGCTGTTGAGCCCCACTCGCGTCTGCATGCGGTGCACGATCTCGGGCCATTTTTCCCCCTCGCCTTTCCATTTCGCGCGCAATGCCGCCAGTTTTGCGTGCACCAGCTGACTCGCGACGCAGGCCCGATAGGCGTGGTCCGGCAGCGGAATGGGCGCACCAAACATGGCAACGACGGCATCGCCGATATACTTGTCGAGCGTGCCTCCCTCACCCTGCACGATGTCCGTGCACGCGGTGAGATACTCATTCATCAATTCCACGAGTGGCCCGGAACCGAGTTTTTCCGAGAAGGAGGAAAAGGATTGGATGTCGGAAAAATACGCCGTGATCTCGGCGTCGTGCCCGCCCAGTCGCGGCTCCGCGTCGGAATCAACCATCCGACTGACGAGCTCCGGAGAAACGTAGGCTCCGAACATTCCCTTGATGCGGCTCTTCTGCTTTTCCTCGACGATCAGTTGCCAGACGATGCCGGCAAAGGCTGTCGTCAAGGCGCCCCCCAGCGGCGCAACCATCGGCAGGACAAGGTGGGAGGCCGTGAAAAGCGCAAAGCACAGCCCGGCATAGCCGAGCAAGAGAGCGAGCGCCGCTATCTTTGACCAGATGCCGCGGGAGCCGCCGATCGTCGCCAAGATCGTTACGGCCACTGCCAGAGCCAAGGTGATGAAATAGAGGGTCCAGGTCGGCAGCCGCTGCAGATATTTTCCACTGACGATCGTCTTGAGCAAATTACCGTGGATCCCGACTTTCGGGACCTCCAGGTTGTCGAAGGGAGTCGTTGCAAGATCCTGCAGCAGGGGATCAACCGGGCCGATGAGGACCACCGCGTCCTTGAACTGCGCGAAGAATTCCCGCGCATTTGCCCGCTCCTGTTCGACGCCCGAGTTGAGCGCCTGCGCGTAAACCAAAGCCGTCGAAAAACCGATGCGCGGATTCTTTTCGGACATCCAATGGGAAAACCAATTCACTTCCAAGAGTTGCTGGTCCGTCAGCGGAATGCGGGCTCGCAAACTGCCGTCGGTCCCGGGCACTTCAAGCGCTTCGGGCGTGATCCGCACGCTCTCCGGCTCCACTCCCCAATAGACCAGCGCCAACGCGAGCGCCATGTGGTCAAACCGGAGTGCCGTATTCGTCGAGGTGGGCGCAAAAAGCGGCACCCAGCGCGTGCCCCCATCAATCGTGTCGATCAATGCGATCCGGGGCGGGGACCACGTCACGCCGGCGCGAAAACTCAACTCCAGGATCTCAGGCGGATGAATCTGCTCCAACGGCGGCAGACCGTCGCGCAACATCGGCAGTTCGCGGTGCGTCAGCTTGTTGTTTACCTCCCGGTATTCCGTCGAGGCGTAGGAAGCTGCAAAAACCATCGGGGGATTCTTGAGCAGAAAGCGCGCAAACTCCCGATTCGCCTCCAGCCACAGTTTGGCATCGTAGGCCGGCGATACTCCCTTTTCCGAGAAGACCACGTCAACGCCCACGGCTTTGGCTCCGCCGACGTCAATCAACGCCTCCCCGACTCGCGAAAAATACGAACGGGGCCAGGGGAAGTTTTTCAGGTCGTCGATCGATTTGGCATCGATGTCGACATAGACCACTCGCACCGGTGCCTCGAGCTCACCGCGCAC
>CAMTVF010000017.1:0-25165 GCA_947085115.1 uncultured Opitutaceae bacterium
ACACGTCTGCTCGATGCCGGCAAACCCAAGATGGTCGCGCTCGTGGCGGTGATGCGCAAGATGCTGCACGTGCTTAACCGGCTCATCGCCGATCCCAATTTTGTCCTTGTCCGCTAACACCGCTGCTCCGTGGTTCAATTGAGCACGTCGTCCGTCTCTGGGCTCCCTGTGCCTCCGTGGTTCAATTCCAACCGCTCCATTTGGGTTCATTGCGGATGTGAAATCCCCGCTAGGAGCGGGAACCGTGAACCTTCCACAGCGAAAGGAACCAGCGGCCAAATCGCTGCGCGACGGTGGTCTCGCGGCCGGAAATCGAAACCCGGACCCGCAAGCCCTCAACCGGGACATTTGCAATCCTGCCCAGTGGGGCGGAAGCAAGAAATACGGGGAAATTCGCATCCTGCTGTTGCAACACCTGGACGGGGGCGGGGCCCCCGAAATAAGACAGCATCCCATGATGGAATTCATTCTTCTTTGCGGGTTGGGAGGAAATCGCGTCGAGCCGAGTCTCGAATGCGCGACCCGTGCCCTGCCAACGTCCGTCAACATGGTTGCCTTCCTCCACCAACTGCGCCTGATCTTCCGTCAGGGGAACGACCAGCCGCAGTTCCCGGGTGTCCGCGATCCGGAGCAGCGGATGAAGCGAGGTCGCATAGTTGCCGGGCATCCGCCCCAGATCGGGCGTGAGCACGTATCCCGCCACCTTGCTTCGCACCTCAAGTTGGCCGACGTGGGCCGCAGCCCTCGCATAGGCGGTTTCCGCCACCTCGAGACCCTGCGCAAGCCTCGCCCGTTCCTCGCCAGCCGCCCACGCCGCCTCCCCGGCGACGGCCCCAAACAGGAGCCGGGCCTGCGTCAATTCGGCGGCTTGTATCACCAACTCGGCCCGCACTTCCGGATTCTCCAGCGTCACCAGCAACTGACCGGGCTCAACCCACTGGCCCGTGCGAACGTGGACCTCCCGGATAGTTCCGCCCGCCTCCGACGCCACCCATTCCCCCGCGTTCGCCATGACGACCGCCTGCTGGCTGACGTAATAACGCGTGGGAATGAAGAAGCTCAACGCCACTGCGAGCGCCAGAAAGCCCACCAAGCCGAGCACCCGTCGGCGGGTGGAGCCGGTTTTCTCGATATGCGCACCCGGCTTGATCGCATCGGCGATAACTTTGATGATCGGAAACATCAGGAACGAGCCTTGCACCAAAAAGCCCAACCACAAGCCAAACTCATGCAGTCCGTAGGGTTGGAGCACGCGGGCAAAAATCTGCGTCAGGCTGTAGATGATAAACATCATATACAGGTAGGCAAGCACCGCATAAACCACGAAGATGCGCCCCTGGGAATCCTGTTCGAATACCTGCTCCTGCTGGTGGTTGCGGTAGCCGAGAAAAATCCGTTGCAGCTGGTAGGAACAATAGGCGATGGCTTTGGAACGCAGGTTGGGGATCTCCAGCAAATCGCACACCAGGTAGTATCCGTCGAAACGCATCAGGGGGTTCGCATTGAAAAGCAGCGTATTGATGCTGGCGACAATCATGGCGTTAAAGGCAAGCCCCCGGGCCAACCCGTCAGGCAAGACCAGCCAGAGGTGCGCGGCGACGCATGCGATGATCAGCTCCGTGAAAACCCCCGCAATCGTGACGTAAAGCTTGTGCCGCTTGTGGCGCATCATCCACGCGTCGGAAGCGTCCACATAGCCGCAGGGGGTGAAACACATGAAACACACACCCATCTCGTGCACTTCGCCGCCAAAATGCCGGCTGGTCGTGGCGTGGCCAAACTCGTGGAGGGTCTTGATGAAAATCGTCGTGACCCAAAGGAGCGCCAGGTTTCCCGCGGAGAAAAAATCCAGGGCGTTGGACGTAAAGGCGTCCAGGTTCGCCAGCAGCAGGCCAAAGGTCCACGCGAACAGGACCAGCGCCGCTCCGACGAACCACTTGGTCCAGACAAATCGCAACGCGTGCGCGAGCCGTCCCAGCCAAGGGCTCGGATCAATCAGCGGTATCTTGAAGAAAAGCAGGCTGCCGACCAGTTTTGTCCAAAGGCCCATCAGGTTCTGCCCGGGGGAGCGGCGGGCATTTTCGACGAACCGGCCCGCGTTTTGATTCAGAAGCCCACCGGCGGTAAGTTGGTTAATGAAACCCGCGAGATCCGGCAACGAGCGCGGGTTGTTGGGATAACGCGCCGCGACCTGCCGGGCAACTTCGAGCAACGTTCGTTTCCCGTCCAGAAGGCTGAGGATGTAGGCTTCTTCGGCTTGCAGCCGAAAATAGGTGAGCGCAAGAGGATCCTTGAGGACATAATATTCCTCGTGCTTGAAGAACTGGCGCCGCACAATGATGTCAACCCGGAGCCGCGTCGGCACCAGGCCGGCCAGTTCCGCGTCGCGGGCTGACGCCCCGGCATCAGGCGCCAGATTTGAAGAGGCTGCGACCGGCATCACTGCTTCCATGGTGCGACCCCGGAAATCGCCTCATCCTCAGCTCCGCCAATGGCGAACTCAATCCGTGAGACCGTGACATTATACCGGTAAATGGATTCCAAATGGCGATTCTCCGCCCGGAGAGCGACCATCTGCGACTGCAGAACCTGCTCCATGCCGGCCTGCCCGTTTTCGTAGAGGCGCCGCGCTTGGTGAAGGGCGCGCGAAGCGAGCTTCTTGCCTGATTCCTGCGCTGTGATGGCCTGTCGCGACTGAGCCAGCTCCTGGTAAAGTTCACGCAAGCGCGACACCAACTGGTGCTCGATTTCGTCCAGTCGGGTTTCGGCAATGCGGCGCTCGGCCAGCAGCGCGCGCCGACGCCCGCGATTATCACCACCGTCAAAGAGGTTCCACTGGCCGAGCGCCCCGATTGTCCACCCTTGCAGATACTTGGACGAATCGTAATAGGAGCTGCGCATGCCATAGGAGGCAAAAAACTCGAACTTGGGCAGCTGGTCGCCCAGCAAGGCGCGCTGCTGGCGTTTGGTTGCAGCCACGGCCAGCGTCGCCGACTCCAAGTCGGGGCGGCGCTTGAACGCGAGTTCGACCGCCGCGTCGTATCCCAGCTCAAACTGCCGCATTTCGATTTCGCCGACAAACATCAGCGGGGCCTTGGTGTCAGGAATCTGCAACAGCCGACGGAACTGCTGTTCGGCGTTAAGCAATTCACGCTCGGCATCCGACACCTCGGCCCGAGCAGTCTGGAGCTGCGTCTGGGCGGTGAGCAACTCGAACTCCGCGATTTCCCCCACTTCCTGCTTTCTCGCCGCCCACCCGACAAGTTGTTCCAGATCCTCGACCCGGTGTCGCTCGCCCTCGAGCTGTTTCCGCCGCAAGAGCACGGCATCGTAGACCTGTCGCACCAATCCGGCGGTTTGATTCGCGGTATTGAGGAAATTCAGGTAACTCTGTTTCTTTCGCAATTTTTGGCGCTGCACCTGATTCCAGGCACTGAAGCTGTCAAAAGCCAGCTGCCGAACCTCAATTCGCAGATCGTGACCCCGCAAGGCGATCGCTGAGCGCTGTGACGGCGGAACGTTGAACTCGGTGGGCGAGCGGTCCACCAAGCCCGCCTCGCGCTCATCCGCAGACGCGGAGGCGGTGATTCTCGGCAGGAGCCGTGCCTGAACCTGCAAACGCACCCCCTCTTCGCGCTCCACCTCGTATTTGGCCGCCAACAGGTCGGGATTGGCCTGCATCGCGCGTTGCAGCGCCGAGGCAAGATTCCATTCCTGCGGAAACAGCTCGGCTTGGGCGACAGACCCCGCTCCCGCCGAAGGCAACCCCGCTCCCACGAGCAGACTCGCGTGCAGGAAAAACAGGACGCACAAGCCGGGGCGCAAGAATCGAGACGACCGCAAGACAACAGCCCCGGAGTCTGCTCCGGGGATTTTCACCGGGGACGGTGCGCCCATAACTTCAAAACCGGCAGACGGCGAGGCCTCCGGGCCCACCGGCCCGGGCAAGTCGCCGGCAAACGAAAGGCCCCTGCGGCTCCAACAAGCAGATTGCCACTCACTTTCCTCGTGAATGTGAAGTGTCCGGGCTGGATTCGAATGGAAGAACATGCGCAAGGCGATCATGCAAAGGGTCATGGTATTCTGCTGACAATGGTGAATTTCGATCTCAACACAAGCACACCGGCTCCCGTCAACAAGACTGTAATCCAGCGCCCTGGCCTTGACCGGGTCTTTTCTTTGGATCGGGGTTCATTGGGACGCAGCTCCCGCCGCTTTGCGACCGTCAGTCCGCACCGAGGACGGCGACGAGTGCACAGCCCCGGCGGCACGGCTCCAGTTTCATTAAGACAAAAAGCCCTGCTGCCTTGACTGGGACCGGGGTTGCCCGCTTGATTTCGCGACCGATGAGCGACAATTGGACCACAGACGAATGGTGCACGGCCCTCCGTCAGGTTTTTCGACAAGCCCTGCTCGATCCCGAGTTCAGAAATCGCGCCCTGCGTGACGGGGCTGCTGCTTTTGCGGAGGCGACCGGCCGCCCTCCGCCACCCGGAACAAAGCTGCGCTTCGTGGACGCGCTTCAGGAACATGTTCTTGAGCTCCCCAAGGTCGCCCTGACGCAAGTCGCCCTCTCGGAAATCGACATCAGCCGCATCTTGTTTCACAGCATCAGGCAGCAATCGATCCCACCGCCATTCCCCACAGACCGCGCACCGCCTCCATGCTGACCATTTATGATCTCAAGCTCGAGGTCTCGTCGCCCTGTCAAAACGACTGCGAACTATGCGCCCATGCTGATTTGATGCGACACATCAGGGGTTACCAGCTTTCGCTGGAGCAGTTGGAGCGCTTCCTTTTCTACACCGAGCGTTCCAACTATTTCATCCGGTCGCTTTCGATCCACGGACCCGGTGAGCCTTTTCTTTGGCGGCACCTGAACGAGGGGCTCCTGATGCTGAAACGATCCACCGCCATCGGGTGGATATCCATGGTGACCAATGGTCTTCAGCTCAACCGCATCTCGGACGAATCTCTGGGGTGCCTCGACCGCCTGTTTGTTTCGGTATACTCGAACTTCAACGGCCATGATGCCCTCTCCGCCTTGAAGGAGAGATTCCCCGACAAAGTGCGGCTCTGGGATGGCACTTTTTTTTGGGAACATGCCAGTGGCAATCATGTGGCGGCTCAGACCACCGGCTCTTGCTCCTGCCCGGGCCCGATGCTCTATGACGACAAGATCTTCCGCTATTGCGGCCCGCCGCTTTTCGGCGCCGCCAAGGCGCGGAATGTGGATGTTCTTTCGCTGCCCAACATCTGGGTGCCGGTTGGCCCGAACTACATGGCGGGCTACAACGCGCGTCTGGTTGGCCGGATGGACGTCTGTCGCTCCTGTTGGGCCAATCCGAATTTTCAAGGTCGATGGAAGCCGAATGACCCGCGCAGGACTTTTCACGATACACCGCCAGAGGCGATTGGCCGGATCATCCCGGAGGCCGGACGCCAGCATGATCCCGTTGCTCCTGCAACGCAATGAGCATCTTCTCAACACGATTCCGGGTCGCAGCCACTTCGTTTACAAGCTCGTTCATTTCCGCGCGGGAGGTGCCGCCCAAAGCGGCATCTGCCCGTAAAACATGAACCTTCGCCTCCCAAAGGCATTCAAACGCAGCGGTCAAGTGGTCGAGAGCTTTCATGGCGTGCTTCCTATAGGTCCGTTGCCGCACAACGCAAGCTACGGGCTGCGGGGCTGCCTGCCGGACATCAAGGCCTGTGGGTGCGCACGCTTGAGGGCTGATGGCGCACTGCGAAATCCCGCTACTCCGCCCTCATGTGGCTGCCCACAGAGGATATTTGCGTCTGGCGTCCATCGGCATATAATTACACCCCGCCTCTTCATCCTTCCAGGCAACACCGTAGGCGCCCGGATGTTGCAAGCGCACGCACCCCGCGATTTGTGTTTGCGTTTTACTTTTGTGGCGGGGCTTATTGCCTGCTTATCGATATGATCGTGCAGCCCAATCCTGTCACAAACCAGTTCCAGCGCCTCGCCAATGATATCACGGCCCGTCTGGCGCAGCTGGCGAAAGACCCGCCGGACCTTCTCGCGTATTTTCGCGTCCATGCGGATTGCATCGTTTCAACCCTGAAACCGGTGGGTTTTTCCTACGAGATGCAAAACGGCCAGTCGTTCCAGCGACTGCTCCATAGCAACTTGGAGTCGCTGAACTACCGCGGATTGCCGGAGCAGGAGAATTCGTTTGAACGAACGACAAGGATGGCGGCCACCAAACGCCAATCGGTGCTGATTCCACCCAACACCCTGCCTTCAGCCGGATTGCATGGCTTGTCCGTTGAAGACGCCCCGGCGCCTGAAGAACTGCCGATCTTCAACCGCACGGCGTTTCAGCAAATATTCGTGCCGATTCTCCTCGGCCAGACCGCAGTCGGCGTCTTGCATATCTGGTTTGAAGCGGCCGACAACGGCCTTTCGCAAGCGCGAGTGTCGTTGCTCCAAAAGATTTGCGGGGAGGTCGAGCTCTACCTGAAGGCGCGTCGCCTGGGCGACATTTCGCAGGAAGTCACCCGCCTCACCACCTATTCCCGATTGCTCGAAAATCTGAGCGGCGACTCGGACCTCGATTCTGTCGCATGGAACATCGTCAATTTTGCCCGCGAAACCCTCTCTTGTGACCGGGTATGCCTGTTTATTGCGAGGAACTACGAAAGGTCGCCGTCAGCTACGCCGACGGCCGACAACGTGTTGGAGCATGAATTTGATTTGCTCGCCTGCAGCGGCATCAAGAAGCCAAATCCGCGAAGCGAGCAAGCGGTGATCCTCGGCCGCGTGGCACAGAAGCTCGCGCACATGTCCCTTTCGTTGCCGGATGCGGCTGCGCGGCAGGGTGCCTTGCTGCCGGAGGCCGCTCCCGCCGCAGCCACTCCGGCGCCCAGTGACGATAAAACGGCCCCTGCGGACACGCGCCTTGCGGAAGCGAGTCCAAACGGAGCGAAGTCAGCTTCACCGGATGTCAAGGCGCGCCCCCGGGCTCACCTAAGTGTTCTCGCCCGCGACCCATCAAAGGCCTCAACTCGTCCGCACGAGGTAAACGAATATTTCGACGTCATGCCGATGAATTGGGCAACAGTGCTGCCCCTTTTCGATCGGAACGGCCGGGTCTGTGGCATTGTCTTGTTTGAAGGTGTCAAACCGGCGGAGAAGCTGGCAGTGGCCTTCTCCCAAATGCATGACCTGGGCATTTCCGCCGGGCGCGCCTTGGGAATCGCGCTGTATTGGAATCGGCAGCCGTCGCTCCGCCTCGCACAGGCATGGGTCAACCTTCGGCAGCGCTATGTCAACACGCCGACAAAGCGCAAACTGGTGCGATTCGGCCTGCCGGTGGCGCTGGTCGTGTTCGTCCTTGTTTTCCCGGTCACCTACAAGCTCAAGGGAGACGCCACGATTTTGCCGGTCAACCAAGTGTCATTGCCCACCCTCGTCGGCGCCCGGTTGGTCAACGTGCAAGTGCGCGAGGGCGAAGCGGTGAAAAAAGACCGGATTCTTGCCCAGCTCGATACTCGCGACCTTGTGCTGCAACTCCGCCAAGTCGAGCAGGAGTATGAACGCTCCCTGTTGGAGAGCCAGATGGCAATGAGCTCGCGTGATGAGCTCAGGATGCACGTCGGCCGGCTCAACGCAGCCAAGGCGCAGGCAATCGCAGACAAGATCCGCCACAGCATCACCAACTCCACCCTCAGGGCGCCAATGGACGGAATCGTCCTGGGAGCCCAAACCCTCGCTGCGCGGATTGGTGAAGTGATGCGAATCGGCGAACCCGTGCTCGAGGTGCTCGATCCCTCCGGCTGGCAGGTCAAGGTAAGTATGCGGGAACAGGACCTGATCTACCTGAGCGACCACTTGAGCGAACACGGCCTCGTTGCCGCCTCGCTGACCCTGGCGGCAAATCCGGCGCGCAAGTATGCCTTGGAACTGACTTCCCCTTCGCAGGTCGCCTACGGGCTCGACACCGCGCGCGGCAAATACGAATTTACGGTGATGTTGCCGCTCAATGCCAACATCGCCGACGCCAGCTTGCTCAAGTCTGGATTTGCCGGTCGGGTCACTTTCAAGACGGACACGCGTCCGTTGCTTTACGTGTTCTTCAAGGATTTCGTGAATTTTCTTCGTGTCAGATTCTTCTGATTTCCCTCCCTTGGGTCTCCTTCGCATGGCAAAATCCATTCCTGTTTTCTCCCGCCTGATTGTGCTCGCGACAATCGTGGCCTCTGCTTCGTCGCTCGTGGCTGCCCAGGATTCGGCAACGCCCACCGACCGCGAGGCGAACGCTCCAACCATCGAAAGCGCCAGCCGCGGTTCGCTCCGGTCCGTCCTTCGTCCTATAGCGGACGTTCGCCTCAGCGCCCGGGCGGCCGGGGTCATTGAACGCTTTCATGTCGATGAGGGTGCCACCGTGCGGGTGGGCGACCCCATCATCAGCCTTGATATGGACACCGAAAAAGCCGAGGTCCTCCAGGCCGAAGCCGTGCTTAGAGGCGCCAAAGCCGAACTGGATCGCGCCATTGCGGAATTCGAACGGACCAAATCGTTGAGCAATGAGAACATCTTCAGCGAAAAACAACTTCTTGAGACCAAAACCATTAAGGAAATTGCCTTCAGCCGGAATGTCCAGGCGGAGGCCTCGCTGGCAATGGCTCGCGCACGATTGATGAATCGCACGATTTCATCGCCAATCAACGGGATCTTTTTGAAATCCAACAAATCGGCAGGTGAAGCCGTGGAGCGATTCGAAATTGTTGCCCGAGTGATAGATATCTCTGCCTTGGAGATGGTTGTATTTGGTGACAGCAGATTTTTCGCCACATTTAGAACGCTCGAAAACGTGGATGTGCAGATATTTATCTCTCCGAGCCAGCAGCCAATCGTGAAGGCCAAGGTCGCCCACATCGACCCGATCATTGATCCCTCCAGCGGAACTTTCCGCATCAAATTGCATCTGTCTCCCTCCTCAGAGGTTGCGCCCGGATACACCGCGATCTTGGTTCCACCTTCATCTTGAAATTGACCGTTGGGTAATTTCTGCCAGCCTCAACCCCAAGCAATGTATTCACTACTTCACAGTCATCGGAGCCTGCGCTTGGAACCGCTTGAGTCGCGCACATTGCTGGCGAGCGTCTGGGATCCTGATTTCGCCGCCGTCCTTTCCGCAGTGAGCGGTAGCGGAGACTACTCTGTCGCGTTTAATCCGAGATTTGGCATCAAGGAACTGGTCATTACCGGCCAGTCCAGCACCAGCCTGACCGTCAATTTCGACACGCTGCCCGCCTTCGTCACGAGCGTGACGATTTCCCAGTTCGACAGCGTGACCTTCCTTGGCACCGACAATCTGAACAAACTTGTTGCCAGCGATATCAACTCGCTCTCGGCGGCGGGCATCACTCTCAACCTCGGCGTTTATTCCACCAATGTAGGCTTTCTCTCTCTCTCGGCCGCAGGCGAACTGGCAGTGTTGAAGGGTGGCAGCACCAAGCTGGATGTGGCGAATTTGGACAGCACCTTGATCATTTCGGATCTGCAGACCTTGGCGATATTGTCCCAAAGTCCGGCAATTTCTGTCGTCAGTCTCAACAGCGAACAGATCGTCAAGCTCAACTATCAACCCGGCCAGATTTCGGTGGTGGGTCTGTCCGATGCCAGCCGCCAGATATTGCTGGCGGGAGACGATCCGAAAACCCCGACCCTCCCGGGATCCGGTGTGGTCGTGATCGACATCCCGGCCAACGACCGGACCGACGCGCTGCTGGCGCGGTTGCGCGAGTTGCTTCGCTCGACCCAGGCCGATGGGCCGCAACTCGTGTTCGAGCTTGTCAGCAGTGACAAGTGGCTGGCCAGCCAGCGGGGCCAGACACCGTTGGCCGCCGAAACCGGCCCCGTGGCTATCGTCGATCCCAACCAAGGCCGGCAATTCAGTGGAGCATTCATGGATATCCCACCGCAGAGATTCGATTCCTTGGGTCTGTTTTTTCCGACCTTGGGCGAGCTTGAACTCGCCGGGCTGCAATCCGGTCGAACCCCCACAGGTCCTGACGAATCTGTTTTTGATTGGCCGGCAGCCAGTGCCTTTCCGGTCGCGACGGCCCGGTCGCCCGATTTCTCGCTGATGCCCTCGCCCGGGGATGAGCTGCTTCCGGTGCGAACCACCCACGGGGAATTTGCCGGTTCGGAGTTCGCCGGCATCTCCCAGGATCATGATCCACGGATACTGAAGTATCATCTGCTTGGGCGAATCAGCGCTGAGCTTTCCCCGGGAGAACAGGGCGCTTATCTCCTGGTCGATCCCAAGCCCATGCGGTCATTCCCCGATAAGAATCGCGAGTCGGCTCTGCACCGATTTGTGTAGGCAATCCAGTCCCTGATGATTCGGACCATCGAGGGGTTTTTGACGGGCAGGGCGCGAGCCTTTGCGGCTGGGCGCGCCGCAAGGACTCTGCTGGTTGGGGTAGCCGCGTTTGAGGGCGCAGCCCGAAAACGCGGTCGTGGACGAACCACGTTGTCGCTTTCGCTCCAACGCGGCTACGGCGGCTGGGAGAAACGACAGGGAACAGCCTTGGCCGCGACAAGTGCGTCAGCCTCGGCGGCTGGGCGCGCCGCAAGGACATTCCCTGGCAGCGACGTGCCGGCCACCCGTTAAACACGCGCGTCGCACCTTGAACATCCTCTTCGTCAATTACGGCGACTTTACGACCAGCAGCCTGAATCATATTGGAGGCTTCGCCAACCGACTGGTCTCGTGCGGCCACGCTTGCGCCGTGGCGGTCCCGTCGGGCAAGGAAACTCTCTCCGGCGTGCCCTGCCCGCGTTTCCTCGGCGTGACTTACACCGAGGTGCTCGCCGCCGCCGGGGCGTGTTTCCCCAACGGGAAACCCGCGGACATGTTGCACGCATGGACCCCGCGCGAAGGAGTCCGCAAGTTTGTGGTCGCGCACCAGCGCCTCTCCCCCGGCACGCGCGTAGTCCTGCATCTCGAGGACAACGAGGAATTCCTCATCCGGGCATTCGGCGGCAAGCCGGTTGAGGAATTGCGCGAACTGCCGCAGCAGATGTTTCCCTTCCCCATGGTGGATGGATTGTCGCATCCCGTCCGCTACCGCCATCTGCTGCGACTCGCCGACGGCGTGACGGTGATCGTTGATCGCCTCCGGGAATTCGTCCCGCCCGGCAAGCCCGTCCATCGGCTCGAACCCGGGGTCGACTTCTCACTCTACCAGCCGCAAGCCGCCGATGCGGCCCTGCGCCGCGAACTGGGACTGCGCGATGGTGAAAAAACAATCGCGTTCACTGGCAGCGTGACGTTCGCCAACGCCGCCGACATGCGCGAACTCTATCGCGCCGTGCACACACTGAACACGACCGGCACAGGCGTGCGCCTTGTGCGCACCGGTGCAACCCATCCTGACTTTGAAGCCAGCCTCGGCTTCGATCCCGCGCCCTTCGTCATCGAACTCGGTTTCGTCGCCAAGGAGAAACTGCCCCGCCTGCTCGCGCTGGCCGACGTGCTGGTGCAACCGGGCCGGGCGGGCGCGTTCAACGATTACCGCCTGCCCTCGAAACTGCCTGAGTTTCTCGCCATGGGCCGGCCGGTGGTCCTGCCCGACACCAACATCGGGGCTGACATGAGCGATGGCGACGACGCACTTCTGCTGCGCGACGGCTCCGCCGCTGAAATTGCCTCCGCGTGCCGGCGGGTGTTCGCCGACTCCGCGCTCGCCCGCCGTTTGGGTGCGGGCGCCATGACATTCGCACGCGCCCGGTTCGACCTCGCCGCCAACAGCGAGCATCTGCTGGCCTTCTACGGCCAGCTCGGCCAGCAGCCATCGAATCCTGCCTGGGGACTGTTGCCGCGCACGAGAGACACCGAGTTGCCCCTGCTGATTGAAACACTGCACCGGCAGCTCAAGAGCCCTCCGCCCGCCTCCGATACGGCGCAATGGAACGAATACCGCGCGCATCTGGCGGATCTCGTGCGGGCGGTGTGCCAGCTCGATGCCGATCTCCACGAAAGAGCGCGCGAGATTGCCGATTGGCGCAGCCACGCCGCCGGGCTGGAACAAACACGCGGGATTCTGCGCCAGGATATCGCCGAGGTGCGGGCGCATGCCGCCGAGCACGCGCGCCAGCTTGAGGCTGAAGTCCGGCGCGTCCAACAAACCAGCGACGAAAGGGTGCTGGAGATTGCCGATTGGCGCCGCCACGCCGCCGGGCTGGAACAAGCACGCGAACTTACCGAGCGCGAAACGACCCGCCTGCAGGGCGAATTGCGCGAAAGCGAACACCGCGTGCAACGCCTGCAGGCCAGTTTCTCGTGGCGGAGCACCGCGTGGCTGCGGGCCTTGCGCCGGCGACTTGTCGACCCGTATTTCGGGCCGCCCCGCCAGCCACCGCTCCCGCCGTTGCCACCGCGCGTCGTGCGCTTTTCTCCCGGCGGCTTTTCGCCTCCGGCACCGCGCATTGACGCCCACCTCGACGCACCGCGACGCTGGCCCCGGAGCGCGCGCGATCTCACGGTGCGCGGCTGGGCGCTCTCCGCCGAGGCCGGCCCGCTGAAGGCCGTGCGCGCCTGCATCGGTGGCCGACATTATCCCGGACAATACGGACTTCCCCGTCCGGATGTGGGCCACGGGTTCAAACACGTGGCCGGGGCCGGCGAATCCGGTTTCAAGCTGAATGCCACCATCGAAGAGACGGATGAAAGAATCGATCTCGAGGCGCAGGCCGCCGACTCGGTGTGGCGCGTTTTCTTCACGCATCAACTTGGCCGGAGCAACCAGCCCGCCGCGCCGGGCACCTACGAACATTGGGTGAGGGAGTTTGATGCGCTTTCCCCCGAGACGCTCGCCGTGCTCCGCCAACGGGCGGCGGCGTGGCCTTCGCCCCCGCTCATTTCCGTGCTGCTGCCCGTTTGCAACCCGCCGGAAAAATGGCTGGTGCGCGCGATCGAGTCCGTGCGCGCGCAGACCTGCGCGCATTGGGAGCTTTGCATCGCCGACGACGCATCCACCCAACCGCACGTGAGGGCAGTGCTGGAACGTTATGCGCGCGACGACGCCCGCATCAAGGTCGTCTACCGCCACCAGAACGGTCATATTTCCGCGGCATCCAATTCGGCGCTCGGGATCGCCTCCGGCGGGTTCTGCGCCCTCATGGATCATGACGACGAACTCGCCCCGCATGCGCTGGGGTGCATGGCCGAGGCTTTGCTCGCCCATCCTGACGCGGAACTCCTCTACTCGGACGAGGACAAGATTGACGAGACCGGCCATCGTTTCGATCCGCATTTCAAGCCCGATTGGAACCCGGACCTGCTCACAAGCCAGAATTATATTTCGCACCTTGCGTTGATCCGCACGTCGACGATGCACACGGTCGGCGGTTTCCGCAGCGGCTTCGAGGGCGCCCAGGACTGGGATCTCTTTCTGCGCGTGACGGAACGCGCCACGGGCGCCCAGATCCACCACCTCCCCCGCGTGCTTTACCACTGGCGTGCGGTTGAGGGATCGACGGCGATGCAGTTGCAGGAGAAGGGCTATGCCGTTGAGGCGGCGCGCAAGGCGCTGGAGGAGCACTTTGCGCGCACGGGCCAAAAATCTTCGCTGCGGCCGGTTGTCGGAGGCCACTGGCATGTGCGAAGGCCACGACCCGAGCCGGCGCCGCTCGTCACCCTCGTCATACCCACGCGCAACCGCCGCGACCTGCTCGTGCCTTGCGTGGAGGGCATCTTCGCAAAAACGGCCTATCCGAATTTTGAACTGCTGATTGCCGACAACGATTCCGATGATCCCGCGCTCCTTGACTTCTATGAGCGCATGAAATCGCGCGGGAAGTTCAACGTGCTGGCCTGTCCCGGCCCTTTCAATTATTCGGCCATCAACAATTGCGCCGTCCAACACGCGCGCGGTGATTTGGTCGGGCTTCTTAACAACGATCTTGAAACCATGCATCCCGAGTGGCTGGACGAAATGGTCGGCCACGCCGTCCGCCCGGAGATCGGCTGTGTCGGAGCCAAGCTTTACTATCCGGACATGAGCATTCAGCACGCCGGTGTCATCACTGGCCTCGGCGGGGTTGCCGGGCACGCGTTCAAGGGCTTCGCCCGCGAGGAACCGGGCACGCCGCAATTTCGACCGCACCTCGTTCAAAACATCTCGGCGGTCACCGCCGCCTGTCTTGTCATTCGCAAGTCCGTTTACCTTGAGGCGGGCGGGTTTGATGAGGCAGATCTCGCCGTTGCCTTCAACGATGTGGACTTCTGCCTGAAGGTCGAGCGCCTCGGTTTGCGCAACCTGTTCACGCCCTTCGCCGAACTGTTCCACCACGAGTCAGCCAGCCGCGGCGCCGAGGACTCGCCGGAAAAAGTGCGCCGCTTTCAGGCTGAGATCGACACGATCAAGCAACGCTGGGGTGATCGCCTGCTGAACGATCCCGCCTACAACCCCAACCTCACGCTCGGCGCGGAGGATTTCGGACTCGCCAATCCGCCACGCGTTCCTTCATTGATCTGACTCCGACCCCGATCGACGTGAACCCTGTTCCAATCCAGGACGATTCCGAATGGCAAAACCGGAAGCGCGCCAAGCTTGAACGCATCCGTCCGCTGCTGGACCGGCAACCGGCGGCGGAAACCGCATCGTGCCTTGATTTCCTCACCCCCGAATTGCGGGAAAAGTTCAGGATTATCGACACCCCCAACGTCTCGGCCCACGGCTACGACCCTTACGCCCGGGCGATTATCGATGAGAATCCTCACGGCCTCGTGCTCGATTGCGGCGCCGGCAGCCGCGGAGATTATCTGCCCAATGTCATCAACTATGAAATCGTCGACTATCCGTCGACCGACATCCGCGGGGTGGCGGAGGCTCTGCCGTTTCGCGACGCAAGCATTGACGGCGTGCTTTGCCTGAATGTGCTCGAACATGTGAAGGACCCGTTCCGCGCTGCCCGCGAGATTGCACGCGTGATGAAGCCCGGGGGCCGGCTCTATTGCGTCGTGCCTTTCCTCCAGCCGCTCCACGCCCACCCCCATCACTACTACAACATGACCGCCGAGGGCCTGCGCAACTTGTTCGCCGACCATCTGGAGATCGAACGCCAGGAGATCCCCGCGAGCGGACTGCCGGTCTGGACCCTCACCTGGTTCCTCGGTCGCTGGGTCAACGGCCTGCCCCCCGAGACACGGGGACAATTCATGCAGATGCGCGTCGGAGAGTTAATCGGTGACACCATGCGGTATCTCGACGCCGATTTCGTGAAAAAGCTGCCGTCGGAGTATAACTTCGAACTGGCGAGCACGACTGCACTCTTTGCCCGCAAGGCCTGAGTCAAAGCCATGCCACATCGCCGGCCCCGTCATCTCGGAAAACACACCCGTATCGTCGGCTCAACGCCGATCGCGATATCAGCCGCTGGGTTTGACTAAACCTCCATCGCATGTCTGCGCATTCACCACCCTCTCCCGGAATTTCCTGGTCCAAGCCGGGCCATGCCGCCCTTGCCGCTGTCACTGCGGTTCTGGCCGTTCACCGGTTGTATTTCGCGTTCACCAACACCCCGAACATTCTCTTCTGGGATCAGTGGGGCATCTACGAACCCCTCTTCCAGGAGGGCGGTTGGTGGCAGGTCTTTTCCCACCAACACGGCCCCCACAGGCAGGGTGTGGGCTTTCTGTTCACCGCCGGCCTCGCCCACCTCACGCACTGGGACGCGCGCGGCGACGCCGTCCTGACCGTCGGCGCCACCATCGCCGCCGCGCTGCTGGCGTTTCCGCTGGCCCGCCTGTGCGGCGTGCGCGCCGGCCTGGCGCTCATCACGGTGCCGTTGATTTTTCTCACGATGCGCCAGTTTGAGTCGTGGATCGGCCCGTCCAACCCCTCGCACGGCGCCTTTCCGATCCTGCTCACGGTGCTCTTGGCCCTGAGCTGGTTCATCCGGTCTCAAATCCCGCGACTGGGAGTGCAAGTTGCGCTGACACTGTTTCTTGTCTTCACCGGCTTCGGGTTGTTTGCCGGCGCGCTGGCTCCCGCATTGCTGGGCATTGAAGCGTGGCGGCACTGGCGCCACCGGGAGCTCCGCTCCGCCGCGCTCGCGGGAATCGCCTGCATGATGGCGATTGGGATATGGGCACTGTTCTTCAACGGTTACCAGCACCAGCCGGCGGTCGTCGGCTTTCAATTTCCCCACGAACGCCCCCTGGAATACGTTTGCTTTGCCGCGCTGATGTTTTCCAGCTACGCGGGCTGGCATGGACAACTGGCTTTCGATCTCGCGGGCGGATTTGCGCTGATGTCGTTGCTGGCGGCCGTGGCGATCATCCACGGGCTCCGCGTGCTGCGCTCTTCCCCAAGCGAGCAGCCGGAAAGCACGGTTCTCTTCGTTCTCGCGGCGGCGACACTGCTTTTTTGCCTCAACACCGCAGTCGGGCGCGTGGTGCTCGGCTGGCGCGAAGCGCCGTATGCGCCGCGTTACGTGACGTTGCTCGCCCCGGGCATTCTCGCCCTCTACCTGCAAGCGGAGAGATTCTCCATTGGCTGCTGGCGCAATGGATGCCGGGTCGCCCTCTTCACGCTGGTCGTGTGGAGCGGACTGACGCTCTCCCCCGGTGACCGCCTTGCCAGCGACTGGTATCGGCGAGGACGCGAAGACTGGAAGGCCGCCTACCTTGCTTCCGGCAGCCAGATTGAGGCGAACAAGGTCACTTCCCCGGATCAGGGATTCACGATTTACCCGGGCGACCTGACGGCGAAGCTCGAGTTTCTCCGCCAGCGACGCCTTAATCTCTTTGCCCCCGCGAAACCCTGAGCCACATGCGCCTTTTCGCCCTTTTTTTCGCTTGGGCGGCGGTCAGCCATGCCGCCGACTCCGTTCGGCTTGGCGGAGCCTTTGAGAGCGTGGCTGAGCCCGTGGCGATGCGAATCGGCTCCGCCCCGGGAAAAGTATGGCATTCCGCCAATCCCGACGGTCGCGCAGTCGGCCGCCTTGAGTTGCCGCTGCCAGCCCTCCCGGCGAATCTTGTTCTCAACACTGCCGGTTATCCCAATCATGGCACCTTGCGACTCACCCTGCAGAGCCCCGATGGCTCAAGGGAGCTGAAACTCGGCTTTCGTTCTCCGCCCGGCCCCGACTGGACTTTGCACCGCTGGAGTCTCCCCCCCGGGTGGCACGGCCAACCTGCGGTGCTTGTCGCACGCGACGAATCCACCGAGCAGTGGATCGGAGTCGGCCTTGTCGTCGACTCCGGACCGTGGCGCCGCGCCAATTGGTCCGCCATCGCCAACGTGCTCGGTGCCACCGCCCTGACCGTGCTGCCGTTCTTCACCGCCCTGATCCTGCTTCGACCCGGGTTCGGCAGCGACGGAGCACTGCGCGTCGCGCTTGCACTCGTCGGTTCCGGACTCTTTGCCTTCGCCGTTTTCCTTGGCTTTTACCTCAGCCGCGCGCTCGGCAACGCCCTGCTGATTGCCGGGGGCTGTGCGGCGCTTTTCGCGGTCTGGCGACTGTGGCGCGCGCGCGTTGGCCGATGGCCCGACCTGACGCCACTTGCAGCCACCTTTCTTCTGGCGGTGGCGTTTGCGGGTGCGACCTGCCTTTACGGAGGCGCTCAGTCAGCCTACGAGATCCCGTCCGGACGGCACGACCTGAATCTGCCGTCCGACAATTGGCTTCCGGAACACTTCGCGGGAAAAATCCACAACCGGCAACCGTTGCAGCCGTTCATCATTGACTGGCTGACGAGCGATCGTCCCCCGCTTCAGGCTGGCTACCTGCTGCAATCGCGCCCGCTCCTCAGCGGTCAATCCGCCCGGCTGGCCGCCGCCATTGCCTGCCAATTGGCCGTCTATGCCGGGCTGTGGGTGTTGCTTGCGGCCGCCGCCATTCCCCAACGGCAGGCCCGGCTCTGCCTGCTCGTTTGCGCCACCTCGGGCTTCTTCCTCGTCAACACCGTGTTTGCGTGGCCCAAGTTGCTCCCGGCGGGATTTCTCCTCGCCATCGCCGGCCTGCTCCATCGCGTCGCGCGCGAACGGCGCCGAGCCACGCCGGCCGAGATTTTCACGATGAGTGCGTGCGCCGCCCTGGCCATGCTGGGGCATGGCGGGAGTTTCTTCGGACTGGCGGCTCTTGGGCTCGTTCATCTTGCGTTCCATTCCGGATGGAAAGATATCCGTCTGCTGATGGGTGGCGCCGCCATGGCCGGCGCAATCTATGCCCCATGGGCTGCCTACCAAAAACTGGCGGATCCCCCGGGTGACCGGCTCATAAAATACCATCTCGCCGGCCGCACCGCCGTCGACCTGCGTGGTTCATTGACCGTCATCGCCGAGGCCTACCGCCAAACACCGGGTGCCGGGATCGTGCGCAACAAGCTCTCCAACCTCCGCGTCCTCGCCGGCGACTTCACCAATATTTTCCCCAGTCTCGCGCGCGCGTTCCGCGAAGCTGCCGATGGCGAGTGGCGGCGAGCCTGGTGGCGCACCGCCAACGCCGTGCAGGGCGGCGCGTTTTTCCACCTTCTCCAATCGCCCGGCGTGCTCACGGTCGGGTTGGCCGGCCTCTGGTTCGGCCGGAAGAAATCCCGCGCGTGGACCGACCCCGGCTGGTATTGCATTCAGCTCGCCGCAGCGAGTGTCGTCGTCTGGTGCGCGCTCATGTTCGGTCCCGAGGGCACCATCGTCCACACTGGCACCTACCTCACCGGCGCGTTGCTGCACGTGGCGTGCGCGCTCGGGTTGTTTGCCTTCGGTCACGCGGCGGGGCGCTGGCTGGTGCTCGGACTCCACTTCGCGCTCTTTGTCGGAATCTGGATTCTTTCCCCAACGTGGAATCCGTGGCAGGATGTGCACCGGCCCGGGCTCGATCACTTCTGGCTTGTCGTCCTTTTGCTGAGCGGCGGCGCGCTGCTTTGGGTCGGCCGGAAACTGCCGGTCGGCTCGACCGAGGCAACCGCCGCAACCCGATAATATCCATCCCGTGAATGCCGCTCCGCCCAATGCTCCCCCGGCCCAGCCCGGCCGCCCCCACGCCCGCTGGCCGTGGATCGTCGCGGCGGTCGCGCTCGTCGTGCTCAAGCTCTGGCTCACCTCGGCGCAGCCGATCCACGCCATCGCTTACGCGAACTACGACGATGCGCTGTTCTTGCGGCTGGCGAGCTTCCTGTTGCGCGGCGAATGGTTGGGACCCTACGACCATCTCACGCTGGCGAAAGGACCGATGTATCCGCTCTTCATCGCCGCAGCCCACCTGCTGCACCTTCCCCTGTTCACTGCGCAACAACTGCTCCATGCGGCGGCGTGCGTTCTGACGGCGGTGGCGATTCGCCCCCTGATCTCGAATCGCCCGCTGCGCTTCGCGCTCTTTCTGGTGCTGCTGTTCAACCCCGTCACCTATGATACCGTCATCCACGCCCGGGTGCTGCGACAGAACATCCTGCCTTCGCTCGTGCTGCTGATTGTGGCCGGACTGATCGCGCTTTACGCGCGGCGCCGTTCCGCCCGCCGGATGCTGCCCTGGTCATTGCTCACCGGTGCGGCGCTGCCGGCGTTCTGGCTGACCCGCGAGGAGGCCGTATGGATGCTCCCGTGCGTTTTGGTGCTGTGGGTGGCGGCGGCAATCGCCACAGGGCGGGATGATGCGCCCGGTCGTGGCGCCCGGTTGGCGTGTCTCGCGCTGCCCGGCGTGATGTGGGCGGCCGGACTGGCGCTGGTGGCCGGAATCAACCTCCGCCATTACGGCCTCTTCACCACCTGTGAATTCAATCACCCGGCGATGAAGGCCGCCCACGGCGCGCTCACGCGGGTGGAGCCCGTGCAATGGAGGCCCTACCTGCCGGTGCCCCGCGAGGTGCGCGAGCGGCTCTATCCGGCAAGCCCAACCTTCGCGATCCTGCAACCCGAACTCGAGGGACCGACCGGCGAAGCCTGGGCGGGCATAACGGAGTTTCTGACCCGCCGCCCCGAAAAGGAGCGCGAGATCGCCAGCGTCTGGTTCATCTGGGCGCTGCGCCGAGCGGTTCACGACACCGGCCACGCTCGCAACGGGGCCGAGGCCATGGCCTTCTACGAACAACTTGCCCGCGAGGTGAACGACGCCTGCGACCGCGGCGTGGTGAAGGCCGGCCCCCCGCGCACGGGCTATCTTCCACCAATGCGTCGCGAACACTGGGCAAAGCTGCCATCTTCGATGGTTCGGGCGGTCCGCGAAATCATCACCTTCGATCACATGGCCACGAGACCGCTTGGTCCGAGCCTCGGCCGGCCTGAAGAGTTGGCGCTCTTCGCCGAGCTGACCCGCGGACGACTGATTCCAACGGCCAACGGCCCGGCGGAGTCGCTTGCCCAAGATTCTCTCGCCCGGCTGCAAATGGACATTCTCCACGGCATCTATCAAGCCTACCATTGGGCTTCGCCCTGGGCGGGCGGACTCGCATTGCTCGCGTGGCTGGCAGCGGCCGGAATCAGCCTGTGGCGGCGCCAGCGGAGGTTCTACTTCGGACTCGTCGGTGTCGGATTGCTTGGTGCGGTCCTGGCGCTGGCGGGAATCGTCGCGCTCATCGACGTCACGACATTCCCCTCGATCGAGACCGGCTATTTCAGCGGTTCCTACGCACTCTGGCTGCTGTTCATGTTCACCAGCGCGTTCGCGCTGGCGGAGGCGCTGCGGCCGGTCCGTATGTCCGGCCCGGTGGCTCCCTCCGTTTGACGAACCGAATGGAGCGGACATCACCGTTGCCACTGCGGAAAAACGCGCTTTGCCAATCGTCCGCCCCCCGTCAGATTCGTCGGCCACCTTCCCCCTCACCCCGCCAGCTCCATGGCCTCGCCCAGCGCATCCAAATCCATTCTCGTCACTGGTTCCTCGGGTCTCATCGGCTCGGAGGTTTGCGTTTATTTCGCCGCGCAAGGCTACAAGGTCCACGGCCTTGACAACAACCAGCGCGCCGTCTTCTTCGGCCCGCAGGGCGACACGCGGTGGAACCAGCGGCGACTTGCGCGGGATCTGCCGGGCTTCGAGCACCACGAACTCGACATCCGCGACCGTGCCGGGGTGCTCGCCCTCGTCAAGCAGCTCAAGCCCTCCGTCATCGTGCACACGGCCGCCCAGCCGTCGCACGACCGCGCCGCAGCCATTCCGTTCGACGACTTCGACACCAACGCCACCGGCACACTCAACTTCCTCGAGGCCGCCCGGCAGGCCTGCCCGGAGTCGCCCTTCGTGCATCTGAGCACGAACAAGGTCTACGGTGACGCACCGAACAACATCAAGTTGGCCGAGCTTGCGACGCGCTGGGACTACGCCGATCCGGCCCATGAGCACGGCATCGCCGAGACGTTCACGATCGACCAGTCGAAACACTCCCTTTTCGGCGCCTCGAAGGTCGCGGCCGACATCATGGTGCAGGAATACGGGCGCTACTTCAACATGCCCACCTGCGCCCTGCGGGGCGGTTGCCTCACCGGCCCGAACCACAGCGGCGTGGAACTCCACGGCTTCCTCTCCTACCTCGTGAAGTGCAATCTGGAGGGCCGCGAATACCGCATCTTTGGCTACAAGGGCAAACAGGTGCGCGACAACATTCACTCCCTCGACGTCGTGCGCTTCATGGCCGCATTCATCGGCGCGCCCCGCGCCGGCGAGGTTTACAATCTGGGTGGCGGCAAGTCCAACTCCTGCTCCATTCTGGAAGCGTTCGTCACAACGGAAAAATTCACGGGCAGGAAACAGGTGCACACCTACGTCGAGCAAAACCGCTCCGGCGATCACATCTGCTATTACTCGGACCTCCGGAAAATGCGCGCACATTACCCGGCGTGGGACATCACGCAGTCGCTCGATGAAACCATCCGCCAGATCGTCGAAGCCTGGAAGACGCGGAATAAGTCAGGTTCTTAGCCCGCCCGGAAATTTCATCCTGAATTCAGCGGTTCTTTTGACCACACCGGCAGGCAGGCAGGCAGGGATTTCACAGATGCCACGGATGCAGAGAGTTGAAGAAGAGCACCAGGGCAGGTTACAACTTGACCTTGCGGTCGCCGTCGGTCGATTGGAATGGCGGCCCTGACCCCGTTTGTCTGGCCCTCCGCTTGCGCTTTTTTGCGACGCATGTTCTCGGAAAGCCGGATGCGGTGAATCCGCCTGTCCGGTTTGATGAGGGCGGGAGCGGACCGACTCCCCTCGGTTCGCTCCTGCCTGCTCTACCGCTGCTCCAGTTTCCGCCGCGTTGCAGCCTGCTTTGAGCTGAGCTTTCTCAAGATGCCCCGCGCGAGCATTTCGTTGATCTCGCTGTGGCGCGGAACCGGCTGTGCGACCTTGGTCTGGGAGTTTTGATACCAGTCGTGTTTTCCGCCGTGCCGGATGAAAATCGCTCCCGCCTCTTCGATCTTTCGGATCAAGTCGCGCCGCTTCATGCGAGCTTGAGCTCGGCGTGACGGCGCACGTTCGGAATCACCCCGGAAGTGAGCTCACGATGCAGGTCGAGCAGATGCTCCTTCAGGTCCTCAAGAGTCGAACCTTGGGTCAGGTAGTCCGGAAATTCGTCGAGATACCCGATCCACTGTTCGCCGTCCTGCCAGTAGGTGAAACCGGTCATGTTCATGGGGGCAATTGCTAGCCCCGGCTGGCCGGGAGTCAAATCCTTCCCCATGCTGCTCCGACAGGACATCACCATTTCCCGCTGGGTGCTGAGCGCGGAGGCCAAACCAATGGGGTCATACCAGCGTCCCCTTGCTTTTGGACTGTCGCACGTGATTTGCCGCACTAGCCCGACTTCGACTACTGGAGGTCGGGAATCGAATTTCCCGGGGGTTTTGCGCGCGCAACCCATTGCGGTGACGCGGTCGCTCCTGCGCAAAGGGCGTGTAGTGGCGACCAACCCACTATCGGCCGGCCATTATTCTGCTAAAATGCGGGCATGTTTTTGAAGTGCAGCACGCGGCGCAAGGACGGCAAAATCCACCGGAGCTGGTCGATTGTGGAGAGTCGGCGGATCGGTCGGCGGGTGGTGCAGCAGCATGTGCTCTATCTCGGAGAGGTGAGCGAGCGCCAACGCGCCTCGTGGGCACACGCCGTGAGCGTGATCGACGAGACCAACGGCCAGTGCCGGCAACTTTCCCTGATCCCCGAGGATCGCCCGATCAGCGCCGCGGAGGTGGACACGCTGGCGGTGCGGCTGAGCGCCCTGCGGTTGGAGCGTCCGCGGCAGTGGGGTGCCTGCTGGCTGGCCGATTTATTGTGGCGGGAATTGCACCTCGATACGTTTTTCGCCGGGCGCCTGGGTTGCAGCCGGGAGGACACCGCTTGGGAAAAGGTCCTGCGGGCGCTCACGATCCACCGGTTGCTTTCGCCGGGCTCGGAGTGGCGGCTGCATCGGCAGTGGTTCGCCACGACCGCCTTGCCCGATCTGCTCGACACCGATGCGAGCGTGGCGCAACCGGCCACGCTCTACCGCTGCCACGACCGGTTGCTGGAGCACAAGGAGGCGCTCTTTGCGCATCTGCGCGAGCGTTGGACCGATCTGTTCGCGCCCAGCTTCGACATTTTGCTCTACGATCTGACGAGCACGTATTTTGAATGCGAGGTGCCCGGGGACGAAAACGATCCGCGCCAGTTTGGTTACTCCCGTGACCGGCGCAGCGATTGTGTGCAGGTCGTGATCGCGTTGGTGGTCACGCCCGAGGGCCTGCCGCTCGCCTACGAGATGCTGCCGGGCAACACCGCGGACAAGACAACCCTCCCGGCGATGATCGCCCTGTTGAAAAAACGGCACGGCAAGATCGGCCGGATCTGGGTCATGGACCGTGGCATCCCCACGGAGGACTCGCTGGCGCAGATGCGAGCCTGCGATCCGCCCATGCATTATCTGGTCGGCACGCCCAAGGCGCGGCTCCACCGGCTCGAAGCCGCGCTGGCCGAACGCCCCTGGGTGGAAGTGCGCGGACAGTTGCGCGTCAAAGCCGTGCCCGCCGACGGCGAGGTTTATGTGCTCACCGAAAGTCCGGCCCGCGTGGACAAGGAGCGCGCCATGCGCCGGCGTTCCCTCAAAAAATACTGGCGGCGCCTCGGGGACGGAGCGCAGCGGAGATGGCCAACCCGCAGGGTTGCCCAAAGGGCGAGACGAAGTCTCGGCAACTCGCCCAGATGACAAATCCCGGACGCGACGCCTTGCTCCTGAAACTCGGCAAAGCCCAGGGCGAAGCCGGCGCGTCCGCCCGGCTCGTCAGCGTCGAGGTGTCCGCCACCGGCGCGCTCACCTATCGGCTCGACCGCGGGAAGTTGCGCGCCGTCCTGCGCCGCGAGGGCCGGTATCTGCTGCGCACCAACCTCGCCGACCACGACCCCGACGTGCTCTGGCGTTACTACATGCAACTGGTGTTTGTGGGGGAAGCGTTCCGCACGCTCAAAGGCGATCTCGGCCTGCGTCCGGTCTTTCATCAAAAACCCGCACGCATCGAAGCGCATCTGTTCGTGTCCTTCCTCGCCTGCTGCCTGTCCATCACCCTGCGCCAGCAGCTGCGGAAACTCTCCAGCGGACTTATGCCCCGCACCGTCCTCGAAAAACTCGCCACCGTGCAACTCCTCGATGTCCGCATCCCGACCACCGACGGACGCGAACTGCTCCTCGTGCGCCGCACCGAACCCGACCCGGCCGTGACGCTCCTGTTGGCCCAACTCGGCCGCATCCTTCCCGCCCAACCGCCACCCAAAATCTGTCAGCCTTCGGCGACAGTGTAGTGGCGACTTTCGGCACCCTTTCACGATGAATCAACCCCTTGCGATTTTTACCCCCTCCAGTAGTCGAAGTCGGGCTAAAAAGGCCAGACCGGTCTCAGGAAAGTGAAGCCCAAGGGAGCAGTGTGTCCGGGCACCAGGAATTTTTAGAAAATCCAGCCCAGCCCGCTGCGAAAACCGGCCGACTTGACTCAGACCCTCTGCGGAAGAGGGCCGAAATCACGCGCGATTCCCAAAACCGGCAGTTTCCGGGCAGGCACTAAATAACGTCCTCGACTTCGACCACCCCCGCAACGCCAGCGACCCCGGCGGCGTGCAGCCCTACGGCGACTGGCGCGGCCGCTCATATTCGCTTTCCGTCACGGCCTCGTTCTAGGCGCTGGCCTGAGGAAGGGCTTCCCGCCGGGACTGAGAATGGTTTGAAACCTATTTCCC
>CAMTVF010000018.1:0-18487 GCA_947085115.1 uncultured Opitutaceae bacterium
TCACTTTCGCGAGGCTCAATAATCTCCCTCAGGGCGGCGCATTCGTTTCCCGCCAACTCATCCTTTTCCTTCTCTCCGCGCCCAAATTCGGGTCCATTACCCCTTCCATGCTGCGCCTCCTCCTTCCACCCAACCTCGCCAGCGCCGCCCCGCGCGACGCGATTGCGGTGCGGGTGGAACTCGACCTGGCCGCGCCGCCGCCAGAAAATCTGGTGCCCGGACTCGCCGTCCTCCAACGCTTCGGCGTTTCACCGCAACCCATCACGCTGCTCCAGCTCAAACGGGCCCAACTGCGCGAGTTGCTCACCGTGCTGATTGGCGAGCGGGTTTTCTTCCGCGTTGATCGCCCCGAGGACCCGCTGCCGTGGAACGGTCTCGATCTGCCCGGCGTCACCGAGCATCTCACCGAAAAAGCTCCCACCCCTCCTCAGCCACCGCCGCCCAAAGCCGCGCCAAAAAAGAGGACCGAACCCGAGCCGTCACTCACCCCGCTGACGGTTGACGGTTCGGAGCATTTCCTGGCCATCACGCTGCCGTCCCGGGAATCCGCCCTCTACGACGCCGCGCTCGAGATGCTGCGGTTTCACCGTTTCGTGTTGGACCCGCTCACGCGCAAGTGGTGGCTCCGCGACCGCCACAAGGTCCTCAATCTCCTCGCAACCTTTGGCACGGAGTTGCGCGAGCGGTTTCAGGCGGACTTCACACCCAACTTCGACCGCAACACCGAACACCTGCGCTTCGCCGAGATCGCCGCGGAAGTCCGCGAGGAAAGAGACGGCTACGATGTCGCGCTCGGAATGAAAGCCGGCGCGGCCAGCGATGCGCAGATTCGCGCCGCGCTCTCGACCGGCCGGGGTTACATCGAGGACGGCGACAAGGTTTTCCTGATCGACACCGCTCGCATTGCCAAGCTCGAGGCCGCGCACCGTGCGCTTGCCCAAGAGCCCTCGGCCACCGGAGCTGTTGGCCGGCACCGCGTCCCCAAAGCGCGGGCCGCCGAGGTTTCTGATCTTCTCGAGGAAGTAGCCCCTCACTTCGAAGCGCCCGACACTTGGCGGCGGCGCAGCGTGTCACTGCGCAACCTGAGCACGCTACAGCGGGCTCCGATCCCGGAGTGGTTCGCCGCCATCCTGCGACCTTATCAGGAACTCGGCGTCGCGTGGCTCTGGCATCTTTACCAACAAGACCTCGGCGGCATCCTCGCCGACGAGATGGGTCTGGGCAAAACGCCGCAAGCCCTCGCCCTCCTCGCGGCCGCCACGACCGCGCGGATACGCCGGACCGACGCGCGCCCGCATCTGGTCGTGGTGCCGGCTTCGCTGATGGAAAACTGGCGGCGGGAATGCGTGCGTTTTGCGCCCCAATTGCGCGTCTTCATTCATCACGGCGGGCAGCGCCTCGCGGAAAAGCACTTCGCCGCGTTCGATCTCGTCCTCACGTCCTACGGCACGCTGGCACGCGACACGACGCTCTTCGAGTCGGTGGTGTTTGATCTGATTATCGCGGATGAGGCACAGCACTTGAAGAACCGGCGCACGCAGGCCGCGCAATCGCTGCGCGCCCTGCACGGTCAGGGGAGATTCCTGCTCACCGGCACGCCGCTGGAAAACTCACTCGATGATCTGCGCTCCCTGTTTGAATTCCTGATGCCGGGCTTCCTGCCAAAATTGCCGGCGGGCTTGAAGCGCGACGAACGTTCTTTTCACGACGCCCGGTTGCGCGCCCAAACCGCGCCCTACATCCTTCGACGCACCAAGACCGCCGTCGCGCCCGAATTGCCGGAAAAGATAGAACAGGTCATCTGGTGCGAACCGACCGCGGCCCAGGCTGTGCTTTATCGGCGCCTGCGGGAAGAGAGCGAAAGGGAGCTGTTCGACCTCGCCGCCGCCGGTGCCTCCGAGGGCCGCCTCCGGATGGCAACGCTCACCCAGCTGTTGCGCCTGCGCCAAATCTGCTGCGACCCGCGCCTCGTTTCCAAGACCGGGCGCGCCGGCTCGACGCGCAGCGCGGATATCGCGGCGGGCCCAGCGGTCCCGCCCTACCCCGACTCTGCCAAACTCGACGCGTTTCGCGAATTGCTCGCCGAGTCGATCGACGAGGGGCACCGCATGCTCGTGTTTTCGCAGTTCACCTCGCTGCTCGCGTTGCTGCGCGAGGAACTCGACGCGCAGGACGTGTCGTATTGCTACCTCGACGGCTCGATGAGCCCGAAGGCACGCCAAGCCGAGGTCGATCGCTTTCAGTCTGACGAAACTGTTCCGGTATTTCTCATTTCACTCAAAGCCGGCGGCACCGGTCTCAATCTCACGGCAGCCGACGTCGTGGTCCATTACGACCCGTGGTGGAATCCTGCGACCGAAGCGCAAGCCACGGATCGCACGCACCGCATCGGCCAGACAAAGGTCGTGACGAGTTACCGTCTGATTTGCTCCGGCACGGTGGAGGAAAAAGTCATGGCCCTGCAGGACACCAAACGCGCCCTGCTCGCCGACGTCTTCGAGGCCAGCGACGCTGCGGCGGGCCGTCTGAATCTGGCCGACCTGCGCGACCTGCTGAAGTAGCGCACGCTTCCGGGATTGAGTCCGACTCGCAATGCGCAATGCTGTCGCCATGTTTCGCCCCGTTCGTCTTGCCCTCGCCCTGACCGTGCTCACCGCCGCCGTTGCTCCGCTCGCTGCGGCTGAGCTCACGGAAAGTCTCGAAGTATGGCGCACCGATCGCGTCGCGCGTTTGACCGCACCGGATGGCTGGCTCTCACTGATCGGACTGCAATGGCTGCAACCGGGTGCAAATTCCGTCGGCTCCGCCGAAGACGTCTCGATCCGCCTCGGCGCGGGCCCCGCCTACCTCGGCACGGTTGAACTCACGACTGACGGACAGGTGCTTTTCACAGCGGCCCCCGGTTCCATGGCCAGCGTCGCCCGTGGCACGATGCGCAACGCCAAGACTGAAACCTTCGAACTCAACTACAAGGAGGGCCGCCCGTCGATCGTGTCAGCGCAGAATGTCAGTTTTCTCGTGATCCAGCGCGGAGACAAACTGGGCTTGCGCGTGCGCGATTCCGAGTCGGAGCGGCGCCGCAACTTTGCCGGCATCGATTATTTTGACGCCGATCCCTCGTGGCGTATCGAGGCACAGTGGGTCGCCTTCGATACTCCGCGCGAAATTCCGATCACCAACATTCTCGGGCAAACGTCCCCGTCCAAAGTGCCGGGCAAGGCGGTATTCACGCGCGACGGCCAGACCTTCGAACTCTTGCCGCTGGCCGAGAGCGCAAACGAGGAGCTTTTTTTCATCATCTCAGACGCGACCAGCGGCGATGAGACTTATGGTGCCGCGCGGTTTGTTTACGCAGCGCCGCCGCGCGACGGAAAGGTGATCCTCGATTTCAATCGTGCGTTCAATCCACCGTGCGCGTTTACGCCGTTTGCGACCTGTCCGTTACCGCCCAAGGAGAACCGCCTGCCGATTCGCGTGACCGCCGGCGAGAAGAACTACCGCGGCCAGCACGACTGAGCCCCGATCCGGGGTGATTTGCTCGCTTGCGGGCTCCGCCGGTTCGCATAGCTTTTCCCCGCATGATCCCCACGCCAGGCCGCTCTCCGGCCGTTGGTTTCATTTTTGTAACGCTGGTGCTCGCCGTCGTGGGATTCGGTTTGCTGATCCCCGTGCTGCCACGACTGCTGATCGAAATGCAGGACGGCGACTTCACCGAGGGCGCACACACCTACGGCTGGATCGTCAGCATCTTTGCGCTCATGCAGTTTATCGGCTCACCGTTTCTCGGATCGCTTTCGGATCGCTTTGGCCGGCGACGCATCATCCTCATCGCCACGGCGGGTTCAGCGATCGACTACGTCATCATGGCCCTCGCGCCGAACCTTGCGTGGCTTTTCATTGCGCGCACCATAGCGGGCTTCACTGCGGGCATCAACGCCACGGCCAACGCCTACATCGCCGACGTCACGCCGCCCGAAAAGCGCGCGGGTGCATTTGGTTTGCTGGGCGGTGCGTTTGGCATCGGTTTTGTGATCGGTCCGGTGCTCGGGGGGTTTCTCGGCGAGATCGACTTGCGTCTGCCGTTCTGGATCGCGGCGGCCTTTTCCGGGGTTAACTGGCTCTTCGGTTACTTCGTGTTGCCCGAATCGCTCCCTGTGGAAAATCGGCGTGCGTTCTCGTGGCGCCGCGCCAACCCCATCGGGGCACTGCTGGCGCTCAAACGCTTCCCGGCCGTGCTGAGCCTCGCCGAGAGTTTCTTCATCCTGATGTTCGCGCAAACGATGTTGTTCTCCACGTGGGCGCTCTACACCGATCATCGCTACGGTTGGACCCCGTTTTGGATCGGCCTCTCGCTGATGACCTCGGGCATCTTGTCCGCATTGGTGCAGGCGATCCTTGTGCGGAGACTGGTGCCGCGTCTCGGCGAGCCGCGCGCCGTCATCCTCGGCATGAGCATTTTCGCGCTAAACATGCTCGGCTACGGCCTCGCCACCCAGGGGTGGATGATCTTCGCGGTCTTGGTGCTCGGTTCACTTTCCGGCATCACCGGACCCGCGCTGCAATCTTACATCACGAAACATGTCCCGGCCAACGAGCAGGGCGCGGCGCAGGGCGTCTTTGGCGGGCTCACGAGTCTGGCGGGCATTGTGGCTCCTTTTGTCGCAACCTGGAGTTTTGGTTGGGCGATCAGCCCGGAGAGCCCGATCCATCTTCCCGGCATTGCGTTTTTCGAGGGTGTCGTGCTGATCGTCATCGCATTGCTGCTGGCGGCACGGACCTTTCGCAAGCACGCCACGGTGTAGCGGGGGGCTGGCTTAAATCACGAGTGCCCCATGAGTGCATCTCGGAGGTTGGCTCCGCCTGATAGCAATCGTCCGAGGAAAATTGACTATAGAACGAATGCGTAATGGGATAGGGGCGCGACCGCTGGGCGCGCCGTCACGACGTTCGCGGACGGCCCGGCGGCGCGAAGTGCAATCGCCTTCGCGCTCCGTCCCTACCGGCGCTGCCGCGCCAAAGTCCAAAACTCACGGGATGTTGATATGAAACACCCCAGGTGAACCAACGCGCACAAACTATTTGTCCTCGCTGCCCCACGGCGGCGGGGGAGCGGCGACCGGTTTGTTCAGGTCAAACTCCACGCGAAAGCGCCGGCCTTCCGCTTCGCGACGCAGGGCGTATGCAAACATCTTCCCCTCCTCAATCTGCAGGGTCCAGATGTTGCCCTTCGCGGCAGGAATGAGTGTGCCGGTGAATTCGTCCGCAAGAAACTCCTGTTTGGTGGCGGTCCCGGCGGCAGCCGTGTCGCCACCATATTGCGTCACCGCATCCTCCGTCCCGTCTTCGTGGCGGTGGTCGTGCTTGAGTCGCAGGCCCTCGGTGGTGCGCGTCAGCACCCAGGTGCGCGAGCGATTCTCCCCGACAAAGAACGGTATGCGAATCTCGTTCTCATTGCACAGGCGCACGTGCATGATGATGCGTTGGCCGCGGAAAGCGGAGTCGGACGCCGCAGTGCCTTCAACCATCTGGCCCTCGAAGGCTTGCCCACAAAGGGCTTGGAGTCTTTGCCAGAATTCCAACCTGGGTTCGGTCGCCGACAAACCCGCCACGATGCCGGCAAAGAAAAGCGCCCGCAGAAACGATTTCATGTCGGCGACCATGGGAGTCCATCAAAGGTTGGCGAGCCTTCCTTCGGCCAATCTCCGCGCCGGGTCGGGCAACAATTGCACAGGCGCAACGCTTGACCGGAGCGCGGAGTTGGAGGAGACTGCTGCTGCGCCCAAGACGCTTACCTGTCGCCGCGTGTTATCTGCGGCAACTGGCGGACCCAGCGCCTTGTCCGTGACGCAATAGTTTCAACCCCTGCTTGTCACCATGACTTGGAAAATCGAGATCACCGAACCACACAGCGGCGAACTCGGGGAGGCGATTGAACACGCCGACCACGAGTTTGCCATGGAAGAATATACCTTCGAGCAAGGCCGAATCTTGGAGGTGTTTGTCCACAAGGTCGAACACGCCGAGTGGCACATCTTCACCGACATGGATTCGGGGCATCGTTTCAAGATCCCACCCACCCGCTACCGGAAGATCGCCGACGTGCAGGTCGCCTGAGTCGACACTTCCTTGGTTTATCCGCCCACTCTGCCGCGGTCGCGCGGCCGGTGGGTGTTTTTTTTGCTGTCAGCCCGCAATCGCGGCTTGAGGTGGCACTGTGGAATCCCCCAAACGAACAGGGCGAGCTCCACGCTGCTCGCCCTGTCGTTTAGTGCTCCGTTAACCGGAGCTTAAATTGGTTGCTTGATGTAAGTGACTTATTGGGAAATTGAACACTGGGCCTGTCATCATCACGCTCGCTGTATTCGGGTTAACGCGCAGAGCATAGACCAACCCCACGTCCCGCGCCTCGCATCCGTTGGTCAATACCGTGCGTCGATTGACTACGCATTTGTTGCTCTGCTTTTTGCGAAGCAAGAAATGCCCCATGCCGGCGAGCCCACCAACGGTCCGACGACACAGGCAACCCGAAGCTACTGCCTCGGCGGATCGCCAAAATGAGCGCGGTGCGCCGCATAGGCCGCCGCATCCGCCAGCATCGCGTCAAATGTCGCCGCCAATGGTTCTATCCGCACCAAGCCTGAGAACACGGCTTTGTCCCCCATCTCACTTGTGATCACAAAGGCCGGTCGCTGGGTGATTTGGTGACTGAAAAATTCCGCCGTGCTCGCCGCGACGCGTCCGGCCACCTCGCTCGATTCGGCACAGTCGCGGAGTTTTGCGCCGTCGAGTCCCGTGGCGTTGACGGCCACCTCGATCGCCGCGTCGAAGGAGGCGACCCTCCGGCCCTCGCGTTCCCCGGCGTGCGCCAGCGCCAGTCGCAGCTCGTCCCCCGTCACGCCAAAATCCTTGCCGGCCTCCGCCACGAAGCTCGCGGCCGAAAAGGCTTGGTCGCGAAACGGCTCGAGCCAACCGGAGTTCAGCATGAAGGGTGAATTCATCACCATGCCACTCCGGCGATAGAACCAATCGCACTGCGCCTGCGACACCGGGTAGTCCTCGCGGCGCATGCAGGCGATCTTCCATTCAAAATCCACCCGGCCCGCGTAGCGCGCCTTCAACTCCGCCCACGTCGGCTCCGCCCAGTAGCACCACGATGAAAGAACCTCGAGGTAGTAGGTGATTTTCATGCCACACGTTCGGAATTCGCCGTTCCCACGTCAACGCGCGAGACGGACGCCACCCGCCATACCTCGCCTCCCGTCAGCGCGTGGCTTGGCGCCGGTGTTCCTTGAGAATTCTCCACGTGTCCTCGACCACCGACGACGGCCCGACGTAACGCCCCCGGCGGTAACTGTGGGACAGCTCCTTGCCGTCGCCGTCCACCAGCACCAGGCACGGGATGCCACTGCCGGAATGCCTGGCCACTTCCCGCAAGTTGCGGAACTCAAACTTGATCGCCGGCCAGGGAATGCCGTCGTCCTTCATGTAGCCGAGCATGTCGCTTTCGCTTCGATCCGCGCTGACCAGCACGATCTCGAACTCCGGGTAGAGTTTCCGGATGGCGGCGTAGTCCTTGATCAGTTCGGGCGTGAATTTGCGGCAGGGCCCGCACCAGCTCGCCGAAAAATAGAGTCCGTAAAATTTCACTCCGTTGAGTCGGCGCGAATCGAACGGTCGCACGTCATTGTTTTCGCGCACAATTAACCGGCCCGCCAAGATCTGCTGGAGCGCCGTCGGCGGCACGTTGGGAATCGGCCGCACTTTGGCCGGCTCGGCGCGGACAGTCGACGCAGTCGCCACGGGCTTCTCCGGTGCAGCAGCCGTCGGGCTGCGAAGCCGCGCCAGCAGATCGGTCTTTTCCACGGGGAGTCGCACGACGGTCGAGCCAAGGCGACCGGTCACGTCCTGCGGGCCCACCCCGGTCAACGCGAGCACGCGTCCGGCGCCAATCAGCATCGCGCCGTCGGGTTGACCATCCTTGAGCACCACCGCGCGCACGGAGGTCGTCACCGTGACCTCTGCGGGCCAGCGTTCCGGCAACGCGCCCAATTCTTCCGACGTCACTGCGGACGACCCCAGAGCCGCGCAGCACCAAAGCCAGAGCATGACACCGCGTTTCATGACCCGGCGTGCTTTCGGTGGAGCGCGAGGTGGTTGCCCTCACTGTCGAGGAAGCGCGCGAAGTGGCACGAGCCGGTGTCGGCGGGTCCCATCACGAAACGCACACCCTTCGCCTTCAAGTAACCGATCACGCCGTCAAAATCATCCGTTTCCAGCGCCGCGCATCCGGCCTGGGCCGGCAGGGCATTTTGCATGAGACTCGAAATCGCCAGCGTGCAGCATCCGACGTCGTATTCGACGAATTGATCTTCCAAATTCGCCGTTTCCGTCAGCCCAAGCACTCCGTGGTGGAATTCCCGCGCGCGCAGCATATCCGTGACGGGATAAACAAAAAACGGCAGCCCGGTGAAGCGCGGTTTCATGCACGGGATTCTCCTTAGCAAGGCCCACTCATCGGCGACAGACCTCCCCCGGGCCCGGATTGAAACGCCGGTTAACTTCCCCCGTTGGTTAATCACGCTTGCAGTGTCTGCCTCCCGCCCTCTTTTTCCGGCCATAGCTCATGGCGTCCAACTACACTGAAGCCAGCATCAAGACCCTCAGCTCCCTCGAGCACATCCGCCTGCGCCCCGGCATGTATATCGGTCGCCTCGGCAATGGCGCCCACGCCGAGGACGGCATCTACGTCCTCTTGAAGGAGACCATCGACAACTCGATCGACGAATTCACGATGGGCGTCGGCCGTAAGATCGAGGTCGAGCTCAAGGATCGCTCCCTCCGCGTGCGCGACTACGGCCGCGGCATCCCGCTGGGCAAACTCGTCGACTGCGTCTCGATCATCAACACCGGCGCCAAATACGACTCCGAGACCTTCCAAAAGGCCGTCGGCCTGAACGGCGTCGGCCAAAAGGCCGTCAACGCCCTGTCCTTTATCTACCGCGCCCAAGCCGTGCGCGACGGTGAGACCAAGATTGTCGAATTCGAAAAGGGAAAACTGAAGAAGGACTCGCGCGTCACCAAGAGCGACGAACGCAACGGCACGATCATCGAGTTCACCCCGGACGAGCAGCTTTTTGGCAAGGACTTCCGTTTCCGCGCCGAGTTCATCGAGGACATGTTGTGGAACTATGCGTTCCTCAACCGCGGCCTCACGCTCACGTTCAACGGCAAGGCCTTCAAGTCCGAGAACGGCCTGAAGGATCTTCTCACGAAGGAACTCAGCGGCGAGCCGCTCTACCCGATCATTCACCTCGAGGGCGAGGACATCGAGGTCGCACTTACCCACGGCAACCACTACGGCGAAGAATATTGGTCGTTCGTCAACGGCCAGCACACCACCATGGGCGGCACGCATCTCGCGGCCTTCCGCGACGCTCTGGTCACGACGATCCGCAACCATTTCAAGAAGGATTACGACGCCGCCGACATCCGCCAGTCGATCGATGCCGCCGTCTCCGTCCGCGTGCAGGAGCCGGTCTTTGAGTCGCAGACCAAGACCAAGCTCGGCTCGAACGACATCGGGCCGCAGGGTCCGTCGCTGAAGGAATTCGTCGGAAAGTTCATGCAGCAGTCGCTCGACACGTGGCTGCACAAGAACCGCGAGGTCGCCGAAACGATCAAGCGCAAGATCGAGGAAAACGAGCACGAGCGGAAGGAACTCGCCGGCATCCGCAACATCGCGCGCGAGCGCGCCAAGAAGGCCTCGCTCCACAATCGCAAGCTGCGCGACTGCCGCCTCCACCTGGGCGACCGCAACGCCCGCGCCGAGGAGAGCACGCTGTTCATCGTCGAGGGCGATTCCGCCGCCGGCTCGCTCACCTCGTGCCGGGACGTGCAGACGCAGGCCGTGTTCGCCCTGAAGGGCAAGCCGCTCAACACCTACAGCCTCTCCAAGAAGGTCATCTACGAGAACGAGGAATTCCACCTCCTCCAGGCCGCGCTCAACATCGAGGAAGGCCTCGACGCGCTGCGCTACAACCGCGTCGTCATTGCCACCGACGCCGACGTGGACGGCATGCACATCCGCCTGTTGCTGCTCTCGTTCTTCCTGCAGTTCTTCCCCGACCTCATCCGCAACGGCCACCTCTTCATCCTCGAGACCCCGCTCTTCCGCGTGCGCAACAAGAAGCGCACAATCTACTGTTACTCCGAGCAGGAAAAACAAACCGCGATCGAGGAACTCGGCAGCACGCACGAGATCACCCGCTTCAAGGGTCTCGGCGAGATATCGGCGAGCGAGTTCAAGGATTTCATCGGCGAGAATATCCGTCTGGAGCCCGTGTCTATGAACCATCTCTACAGCAGCGACGAACTCCTGTCCTTCTTCATGGGCAAGAATACGCCCGAGCGTCAGGACTTCATCATCGAAAACCTCCGCGTGGAAAAAGATATGGTCGCGACCTGACCCCTGTTCGCCCGGCGGAGAAACCCATCGTCTCATATCCTTATCCTAGGTCTGCTCTTCGTGGTGGCCCCGCACTTTGACATGATCGGAGCAACTGAGGATTGGCGGGGTCTTTCTTTTGGCTTCCCCCCTCGTCCTTTCGGCGCCTAGACCTGTATTGCTCATGGTGGAATCCACGCCCCACGTCAGTCCATCCGCGTCTCAAACGGCCGCGCCTGCACCTTCTTCGGGGCACCTGTCTCGACCGGGCGCGGGCTCGCTTGGCTGGCTGATCCGGTTGCTGCCCTTTGGTATCGGCCGACAAAAGCCGCGACATTTCCGCGACATGATCGGTGTGGTCTGGCGCAATCGCGACAATCCACGCCATGCGTGGAAGGTCATCACTCGCGGCGTATGCGACGGCTGCGCCCTCGGCGTCGCTGGTCTGCACGACTGGACTATTCCTGGCGTCCACCTGTGCATGACGCGCCTGAATCTGCTCCGGCTCAATACCGTCGGCCCGTTTGATCCGAAGTTGCTCGCCGACGTCTCTGCTCTCGTCCGCATGGACAACGCTGCGCTGCGGGAGCTCGGCCGGCTGCCCTGCCCACTGGTGCGCCGTCGCGGCGAGCCCGGTTTTACGCCCGTCTCATGGGAAGAGGTTCACACCCGCCTCGGCCGCCGGCTGCGCGAGACCGATCCCCAGCGTCTCGCTTTCTTCATCACTGCACGCGGCGTAACAAACGAGGTCTACTACATGGCGCAAAAGGCTGCGCGGTTTCTCGGCACCAACCATATCGACAACGCCGCTCGCCTCTGCCACGCGCCCTCGACCGCCGCGATGAAAGAGATGATTGGCGTGAGCGCCTCCACGTGCAGTTATGTCGATTGGATGGAGACCGACGTCATCGTCTTTTTTGGTTCCAATCCGGCCAACGATCAGCCCGTCACGACCAAGTATCTGCTTCAGGCCAAGCGGCGCGGCACGAAGGTCGTTCTCGTCAATCCCTACTTCGAGCCGGGCATGCAACGTTACTGGGTGCCGTCGGATCTGAAAAGCGCGCTCTATGGCACGGTGTTCGCCGACCACTGGTTCCCGGTGGCGCAGGGCGGCGACATTGCATTTCTTTATGGAACCTTGAAAGCGCTCTTTGCGACGGACCTCGTGAATCAGGTTTTCATCGACACCCACACGACTGGCCTCGCGGATCTTCGGCAAAAGGCCGGGGCGCTCAGCTGGGCGGAATTGGAGACCGCCAGCGGCCTGTCGCGCGCGCGCATGGAGGAATTCGCGCAACTCATCGGCACGGCCCGAACGGGTGTCTTGGTCTGGAGCATGGGCATCGCTCAACAGCCCACCGGCTCTGACGGCGTGCGCATGATCCTCAACCTCGCGCTGGCCCGCGGCTGGGTCGGTCGCGACGCCTGCGGGTTGGTCCCGATCCGCGGCCACTCGTCCGTGCAAGGCGGTTCTGAGATGGGTTGCTACTCGACCGCGCTCCCCGGCGGCATTCCCATCACCCCGGAAAATGCCGCCACGCTGGCGGATCTCTACGGGTTTCCCATCCCGCACCACCCGGGCTACACCACGCCGGAAATGGTCGAGGCGGCTCACCGCGGCCAACTCGACGTCTTCTACAGCGCGGGTGGCAATCTCCTGCGCACGATGCCCGATCCGGAGTATGTGCGCGAGTCTTTGGCGCGCGTTCCGGTGCGCGTGCATCAGGACATCATTCTCACCGAACAGATGTTCATCGGGTCGCGGGAAGAGGTTTGGTTGCTTCCCGCCAAGACCCGCTACGAACAGGATGACGGCGGCACCGAGACCAGCACCGAGCGCCGCGTGATGTTCAGCCCTGAATTGCCGCGCCAGGTCGGCGAGGCCCGCGCCGAGTGGAAAATCTTTCGCGACCTCGCGGCCGCCGCCTGGCCCGAACGCGCCGCTCTGCTCGGCGCTGCCGATGGCTGGGCTTTGCGCGAAGAGATCGCGCGCGTGGTCCCATTTTACGACGGCATCCAACATCTGAAGAAAACCGGCGACGCATTTCAGTATGGTGGACGTCACCTTTGCGTTGGCGGCAACTTCCCGCTGCCGGACGCCCGCGCGGTCTTCTCGACGCCCGCCCTGCCGGTCGCGCCGCCCGCCGACGGCTCGTTCCATGTCAGCACGCGCCGTGGCAAACAGTTCAACACCCTCATCTACGCGGAGGTCGATCCACTCAATGGCGCCAGCCGCGACGCGGTGCTGATCAACGCCGACGATGCCGCCACACACCACCTGATGCACGGCGATCAGGTTGAATTGGTCAATTCGCTCGGCCGTTTCACCGGTCGCGTCTTCCTGGCTCCGATCGCGCCCGGTAATTTGCAGATTCACTGGCCCGAGGGAAATCACCTCTTGCCGCGAGATTCCCGCGAGCCATCGAGCGACACACCCGACTACAACACCCGCGTTCGGCTCGAACCGGTGCGACCATCGAGGTTTAATCGACAGCAACCGGTTGCCAGTCGTAGCGTCGTGCTTCCGACCGAACCTCCTCCCTGATGAACTCCGAACCCGGAAAAGTCCTCGTGCTCCGCTGGCAATCCGCCGGTCTCAGCACAGCGGAAACGGACGTGGTGGCGATCGAGGAACCGCTCGAGCTTCGCGTCGCGGACCGCAGCGTTGCTGTCGTCATGCGCACGCCCGGACATGACCGCGAGCTGGCCGCCGGCTTTTTGCTCACCGAGGGCGTGATCCGCCGCCGCGAGGACGTCATCGATATTCTCCCCTGCCGCGATCAGGACGGCGGCGCCTCCGGCAACGTCATCAACGTCCTGCCGGCCGCGGGCGTGCCGGTGGATTTCAAGCGGCTGACGCGCCACGTCTTCGGTTCTTCGAGTTGCGGCGTGTGTGGCAAGACCACGCTCGACGCCGTGTTGCAATTCTTTCCGGCCGTGGCACCGGGCCCGGTCTTCGCTCCCGCCCTGCTCGCGGAACTGCCCGCGAAATTGCGCACGGTTCAGCCGGTCTTTGCCTCCACCGGCGGACTCCACGGCTGCGCGCTCTTCAATCCGCTCGGTGATCTCGAAATCGTGCGCGAGGATGTCGGCCGGCACAACGCCCTCGACAAGGTCTTGGGGCGCGCGTTGCTCGACGGCCGCCTGCCTCTTTCCCGGCACGGCCTGCTGCTGAGTGGGCGCATTTCCTTCGAGCTCGTGCAAAAGGCGCTCGCAGCCGGGGTTCCGTTGGTCGCAGGCATCGGCGCGCCGTCGAGCCTCGCCATCGAGTGTGCCCAACGGGGCGGCCTGACGGTCGTCGGCTTCCTGCGCGCCGACCGGATGAATGTTTACTGCGGAGCGGCGCGCCTCGGTCTCGCGGAAGCACCAACCGGCACCCGCGCATGAAAATCGCCGAGCTGCATATTTCGCCGGGGCATAATTTCGTCGGACACCACGGCCAGCCGCCGAGCACGCACGAAATCAATTCCGTAGCGTCGGTGGAGTGCGTGGCCGGACGCGGCCTGAGCGGTGATCGGTTTTGGGACCACAAGCCCGACTTCCCGGGGCAAATCACTTTCTTCGCCGAAGAAGTGCACCGTGCGCTGTTGCGCGAGTTGCAACCTTCGCCGTGTGCGCCAGGAGTTTACCGCCGCAACGTCATCACCCGCGGCGTGGACCTCAACGAACTCGTCGGTCGCGAGTTCACGCTGCAAGGCGTGCACTTTCTCGGCACGGTGGAGTGCAAGCCTTGCTACTGGATGGATCAGGCCGTCGTTCCGGGCGCGGAAGCATGGCTGCGCGGTCGCGGCGGTTTGCGCGCAAAAATCCTGACTGACGGCGTGCTGCGGGTCGATTGCCCCATGGCTGCGGGCCTGTTGCTCGCCGGAGGCCGCTCGCGCCGCATGGGTCGCGACAAGGCCACTCTCGATTGGCAGGGCCGACCGCTGGGCGAACATCAGGCGGCCACCCTTGTCGCCGTCGGCGCCTGGCCGCTGTATCTCTCATGCCGCAGCGACCAACCGTGGACACCCGCAGGTTTCACACGTGTCGAGGACCAAAGCGACCAAGGCGTGCTCGGGGCCTTCGTCGGCGCCTTCGCTTCCAACCGAGCCCCGGTTGTTGCCACCCTCGCGATTGACGTGCCGCACATAACACCTGACTTGCTGGAACAAATGACCGGTCGGGCCCGCGAGACGGGAGTCTCGGTGGTGCCAGTGAACAACGGTCACTTTGAGCCGCTCGCCGCAGCGTGGCACCGCTCCGCCCTGCCCGACCTGCAAGCCGCGCTCGCCGCCGCCGCTTCCTTGCAACAAGTCTGCACCGCTCTGCAAGCCGACGGACGCCTGCAACCCCACGCCCTCTCTGCGGGTGAATCCGGGCAGTTGGCCAATTTGAACACACCGGCCGATCTGACGCCGGGCGAATGACCGGACGTTGGTATGATTTGTCATCGGGCGGAGTCCCACTGGATCGCCACGGCACGGATCATCGCCGTCACCGGGGCCGGTCGCCCAAATCCCGCCCTCACGGCTGAGGTTCTCAACGGGCCGCGATTCTTGGGCAAACCCTTCACGGCGGAAACACTCCTCCATGCCATTCAAGGGGCATTGCACCGTTAACTGTCCGCATCGGACGGGCTAGTCGCAAATCCGCCGGCGGATGATGTCATGGCGGGGCCAATCGTTTGCACTTCGCCAAGGCTTCGGCGAGGGCTTCCGGGCGGACCGGCTTCGCCAAGTAATCGTCCATGCCGACGGCGAGACATTCCTCCCGGTCTCCCTGCATGGCGTTGGCCGTCATCGCCACCATCCGCGGGCGAATGCCGGGAGGCCAGAGACGGCAAATCTCCCGCGCGGCCTGCAAACCATCCAATTCCGGCATCTGCACATCGAGCAACACCACATCGTAGGGCTGGCGCCTGAGCGCGGTGAGAACCTCCAGCCCGTTGGCCGCAATGTCCGCCCGGTAGCCCATGCGGTCGAGGATCAGGAGGGCAACGCGCTGGTTCACGACATTGTCCTCGGCCAGGAGGATGTGCAGCGGGTTCCGCTGGGCCAGATCGGCGATCACGGACTTCGTCGTATGCACGCGGCCCACCTCGGCGTGTCCAAACCAGATCCTTTGCAGCGCATTGAACAGGCTCGACGCCTTGATCGGCTTCGTCAGCGTGAGTCCGATACTCAGCCCCGGGGGCGGAGCGCCACATTGGCCGAGGGAAGTGAGCAATAGCACCGGGAGGTCGCTCTCCGGTCGGAAACGCCGGATGGCCCGGATGACCTCAAACCCATCCATGCCCGGCATTTGAAAATCAACGATGGCGAGGTCAAACGGGTCGCCCCGCTCAATCCATGCGAGCGCCTCCGGCCCGCTGGCCGCTGCTTGCGGGAACAGGCCCCACGACTTCGCTTGCAACATCAGGATGCGTCGGTTGGTGGCGTTGTCATCAATGATGAGCAAGCGCCGACCGGAGAAATCCCGCGCACCGCCGCGGACATAAGTGCGGGGCGACTCCTCGGCGGGCTCGAGGGGAATCTCGAATTGGAACACGGAACCCTTGCCCTCCTCGCTCTCGACCCAAATTCGACCGCCCATCAGCTCAACCAACCGCTGGCTGATGGCGAGACCGAGTCCCGTGCCCCCGAATCGGCGGGTGGTGGACGCGTCCACCTGACTGAAGACCTTGAACAACCGCTGCTGCGCCTCGGCCGGAATGCCGATCCCCGTATCCTTGACCGCGAAATGCAGGCGCAGGCGACCGGGTTGTTCCGCATCCGTCCGGACAGAAACGGAAACCAGCACCTCGCCGTGCTCCGTGAACTTCACGGCATTGCCGGCCAAATTCACGAGCACCTGCCGCAGCCGGGTGACATCGCCCAGCACCGCGACGGGCACGGCCGACTCCATCCAATAGACGAGGTCAATCCACTTCCCCGCAGCGCGAGGCGCCACGAGATCAAGCGTTGACTCAATGCAGTCGCGCACATCGACCGGCATATGCTCAAGCTCGAGTTTGCCCGACTCAATCTTGGAGAAATCCAAGACATCGTTGATCAGCGTCAGCAAGGTGTCGCCGCTTTGGCGGACCGTTTGCGCAAATTCATGCTGCTCGGTCGTGAGCGACGTGTCGAGCAGCAGCCCGGTCATGCCCACGATCGCGTTCATCGGGGTGCGGATCTCATGGCTCATGTTGGCGAGGAACTCGGACTTGGCCTGGGTGGCGGCCTCCGCCTCGGTGGCGAGCTGGTTGGCGCGGATGATCGCCTCCTCGAGCCGGGCGTTGGCCTGTAGCAGCGAGGCGTTCGGTTTTTTCAGCGCCTCCTCGGCGAGGCGGCGGGCGGTGAGATCGCGCACGGTGGCGAGCACGACGTCGCCCTCCTCTGTCTCCAGCGGACTGAGCATGATGTCGGCGGGAAACGTGCCGCCGTCCTTGCGCCGGCCCCGCAGCTCGGTGCCGCCCATGTCGCGGAACCGGGGTGATGCCTGGTAGTTTTCGCGGAGGGCGACATGGCGGGCGTGGCTGCCTTCGGGCATGAGCTGCTCGACCGGCTGGTCCAGCAATTCGGCCCGGGTGTAGCCGAAAAGTTTTTCCGCCATCCGGTTTATCCGGACGATCCGGCCCCGGTGATCGACGACCACCAGCGCATCGGCCGCCTCCTCGAACAAGGCGCGAAAGGTGGCGCGGCTTTTTTCCAGCACCACGTTCGCCTGCTGCTGCGACTCGTTGGACTCTTGCAGTTTCTCCTCGGCGCGCCGGCGTTGGCGGTCGCTCACCACCAGCCAGCGCCAAAACAGCGGTGTGACCGCCAGGGTGAGGAGGGTAGAGTCCACCAGAATCTCCAACCAGTCCCCCAGTGGCGGCAGCAGCCGGGCGAGGAGGAACATCACGAGCGCCTCCGCCAAAAACACGGCGGCCATGACGCGCAGAAACAGGCGGGCCGCCGGCGACAAAGCTGCTTTTGGGGGAGTCGGCGGCATGCTTGTTGCAAGCGCTTTTAGACCGGGGCCACCCGCTGCGCCAGTCCAAAGTTGCGCGGAAAACCTGCACGCACGCACGCAAAACATCCCGCGGATTCCGCGCCGCGCGCGGCATGGGCGGAAACTGCGGCGCGTTTTCAACGTCGGAGTCAACCGGCCGGTCCCTCACCTTTCTTCGCGCGCGCAATGACCGGGAAGAACCACCGCCCGTCCGAGCCGCCGCTTGACGACGGCTCGCGCCGACCCCTAGCCTGCCCTCCACTTAATGGCCAAACGCAAGAAATCCTCCAACGACCAACCCGAACTCCCGCTCGACGCCCCCGCGCCGCCACCGGTTCCAGAGAACAGAGGACAGAAGACGGAGGACATGCCTGCCAAACCGGCAGCGGCATCTTCACCAGATGAAATTCCCACCGAGGCCGCCGCCGAGGCGCCCAAGCGCAAGAAGGGCGAGAAGGTCCAGAATGAGCAGGCCCCGCTCGCCGTCGCCTACCGCAACTGGTTCCTCGACTACGCGAGCTACGTCATCCTCGACCGCGCCGTCCCCCACATCGACGACGGCCTGAAGCCCGTCCAGCGCCGCGTCCTCCACACCCTCTGGGACATGGACGACGGCCGCTTCCACAAGGTCGCCAACGTCGTCGGCGCCACGATGAAGCTCCACCCGCACGGCGACGCCTCCATCGGTGCCGCGCTCGTGTCCATCGGCCAGCGCGCCTGGCTCATCGAGCCCCAGGGCAACTACGGCAACACCCTCACCGGCGACGATGCCGCCGCCCCCCGTTACATCGAGGCCCGCCTCACCGCCTTCGCCAAGGACGTCCTCTTCAACCAGAAGACCACCACCTGGCAGCTCAGCTACGACGGCCGCAACAAGGAGCCCATCACCCTCCCCGCCAAGTTCCCCATCGTCCTCCTCGAAGGCGCCGACGGCATCGCGGTCGGCCTCTCGACCAAGATCCTCCCGCACAACTTCAACGACCTCTGCCGCGCGGCGATCAATCACCTGCAGGGGAAAACCTTCCGCATTTTCCCCGACTTCCCCACCGGCGGCATCGCCGACTTCTCGGAATACAACGACGGCGA
>CAMTVF010000019.1:0-6526 GCA_947085115.1 uncultured Opitutaceae bacterium
CGGCCTGATGAGCGCGGTCTCGGTCTTGATCATCGCGTGCCCCTGCGCGCTCGGCCTGGCCACGCCAGTCTCGCTTGTCACAGGCATCGGACGCGGCGCGCAGGCGGGCGTGCTCGTCAAAGACGCGGCCGCACTCGAAGCCCTGTCCGGTGCGACCACGATCTTGATCGACAAGACTGGCACCCTCACCGCCGGTCGGCCCGCTGTGGTGGCGATAGAGGTGGCGCGCGTTGACCTCAATGCGCTTCCGAATTCGCCCCAGCGTCTTGAGGTCAAGCCACTCCACCTGACCGAAGACGAACTGCTGCGCTTCGCCGCCGCCGCCGAGGCGTCCAGCGAACACCCGCTCGCTCGCGCCATCGTGGCCGCCGCGAAGTCCCGTTCGCTCAACCTGCCCACGGCTGAAGATTTCGTCGCCGAACCGGGTGCGGGCGTGCGCGCGAAAGTTGACGGTAGGGTCGTGCAGATCAGTCGGGCTTCCTCCGACACGCATTTGGCCACACATCCGACGGCGACCCTTGTGGCGGTCAAGATTGACGGACGGGCGGCCGGGCTCATTGCCCTGGCCGACCAGATCAAGCCGACCACGCCGGCCGCCATCGCCGAGCTCAAAAAACACGGACTCAAGATTTACATGGTGACGGGAGATCGAACCGCCGCCGCCAGCGCAGTCGCGCGGGAACTCGGACTGGACGGCTTCCACGCGGAAGTGACGCCTGCCCGCAAACAGGAGCTCGTCCGCGAGCATCAGGCACGGGGCGAAAAAGTTGTCTTTGCGGGTGACGGCCTCAACGACGCTCCCGCCCTGGCTGCGGCGGACGTCGGCATCGCCATGGGCACGGGCACCGATGTTGCCATGCACAGCGCCGGTCTCGTGCTGGTGAAGGGGGACCTGCATGCCTTGGTTCGCGCAGTGCACCTGAGCCGCGCGGTGTTGCGCAACATCAAGCAGAACCTCTTCTGGGCCTTCGCCTACAACGCCGCCGGTCTTCCGCTCGCCGCGGGCGCGCTCTACCCGGTGTTCGGTTGGTTGCTGAATCCGATGTTTGCCGGCGCGGCCATGAGCCTCAGCTCGATCAGTGTTGTCGCCAACGCGCTCCGCCTTCGCCGCACCCGGCTCTGAACGTCGCTCGCCTTTGGACGGAACCTGATTACGGTGCAGGATGTCTCTTATGCCATGAAAACACGCATGCTTTTCCCCGCCGTCCTCACCGCCATCACGCTCCTCGGCATGGGTTGCCAATCCATCGACTCGCGCATCAAGGAGAAGCCGCAGCTTTTCGCCACCCTCGACGCCGAGACGCAAGCCAAGATAAAGGGTGGCAACATCGATCTCGGGTTTACCGAGGACCTGGTCTATCTCGCCCTCGGAGTCCCCGACCAGAAGCGCGAGGTGCGCTCCGACAAGGGTCTTTCCACCGCGTGGATCTACAACAGCTATTTTGAGCGCTACGATGGCACCCGCTTTGTCGGCTACGATCGCCGCCTCTACTACGATTCCGTGCGCAATACTTACCACGTAAGCTTCGTCCCCGTCTGGGCCGCAATCTACCGGCCCGAAGCCGAAGAGCGAATCCGCGTTGTCTTCGCCAACGGCAAGGTGACCGTGATCGAGCAAACAAAGAATTGATCCCCACCGTCGGCACCCAGTGCTTCCCGACCGCCCCCCACCGGTCGCATCTCCTGACACAAGGTTGTCAGTAGTTTCTGGTAGGATGAACAAAACCGAATCTCATTTGCCTATTTCTACTTCATCCTGTCGCATCATCCCAACGGGCTGCCCCTATGAAATCAAAAGTAATCAGCTCAAAATCACGGCGCAGCGCGAACTTGAAGCCAAGGAAACCCCTTACACGGAAGAAGGCCCCAAGCCGAAAAAACCATCGGAAGCACTCACGGCCAAATCCGTTTAAACAGCATATCGCCGTTCAGGAAAAACCTGCCGCCTATTTGACGGCGACAACTGAACCTTTTCGCTTCCTTGAATTCTTTGCTGGTGGCGGGATGGCAAGGGCGGGGCTGGCCCCTCAATGGACAAGCATTTGGGCAAATGACTTTTCTGCATCCAAGGCCTCGGTTTATCAAAATAATTGGGGGCTTGGAGAACTGCACGTTGGCGATGTGGCTGCGGTTGACCCGGAGTCTCTTCCGGCGGCTCACATGATTTGGGGGTCTTTCCCGTGTCAGGATCTCTCCCAGGCAGGCAATCGCAATGGAATCGGAAGCCAGCATGACATTGCGTTCACAAGGTCTGGATCTTTTTGGCCTTTTTGGAACTTGGTTGCTCAAAAGCGTCCGCCACTTGTGGTGCTCGAAAATGTCGAAGGGGCTTTAAAAGCGAACAACGGCTCTGATTTCAGGGCGCTCTGCACAGCTCTGGCGCACGGGGGATATCGATTTGGTCCCATGGTCCTCGACGCGATTCACTGGCTGCCACAATCCCGCCGACGACTGTTTATCATCGCAGTTCGGGAAGACATGCCCATTCCGCAGCATTTACAGTCTGATTATCCCGATGCCTTTTGCCACCCTCGATCCGTGCTAGAAGCATTTGCCGGTTTAGAAGGCGGCATCAGGGCCAATTGGATTTGGTGGTCGCTTTGCGCACCTAACGCACAGCGCCCGCCTGTCGAATCACTGATTGGCGAGTCAGACGATTGGGTGAAATGGAATACTGCGGATAAAACAGATTACATTCTCAGCCTGATGAATGCGCGGCATAGAAAAAAAGTCGCGCTGGCTCAGGAGCTGAAGCGGCGAGTCATTGGCTTCGCCTATCGCCGCACGCGCGGTGGACGGCAACGCGCTGAAGTTCGCTTTGATGGGGTTGCAGGCTGCCTTCGCACCGCCGGCGGCGGCTCATCAAAGCAAATCGTAGTTGAAGTGAATGGAGCAAAAGTCCGAACACGGCTGCTGTCTCCTCGCGAAGCAGCTCGTCTGCAGGGATTGCCTGATACCTACTGGCTGCCAAGCGACTATAATGAAGCATATGATTTGGTCGGTGACGGCCTTAGTGTTCCAGTCGTAATCTTCTTGGGAGAACAACTGCTCACCCCGCTTGCTTCAGTCATCCCCGCCAAACTACTGGCAATTGCATGAAAAAACTTGAGGCCCAGTTGGCTGATTTCGCTAAGCGATCCAAGTTTAACGGCAAGGGCGCACTGTGTGTCGCTTTGGTGATAACGCAACGAGCCCGCCAAGGACGTCCCCTTGATCCCAAGCAGCTGATGACGTTGCAACAGGGCCAAGTTGTTGGACTTGGCAGAGCTGCGGTTCAGTCGATTTTGGCACGTCACAAGATCACTCGCGTTTTAGCGAAAGAAGGGGGCCGGACTTCACGCGGCTCAGTTGGTAACATGATTAGCTATGTTCAGCTCCTCAATTCGTTGCCGACGAATGTTGATTTTGATGCGATAGAAAAGTTCTGGATTGATCGCGTTCAGAGATTCTTTGCGGGCAAGCCATTCAAGTTCAGACTTGATGTTTCGCTTTCGATCAGGGCGGCGCTAAAAGACCTCTTGCCACAAGCACGCCAAAGACAGTCCGATATTCCCGGGTCTCGATATGAGGGCGCAATGCTGCAGCACTTGGTCGGGGCAAAACTCGATCTCGTGCTTGGTCATGGCGCGGTTACCCATCATTCAGCCTCTGAAGCCGATCAAGCTGAGCAACGCGGAGGCGATTTTACTGTGGGAGATGTAGCGATCCACGTCACAACCAACCCTGGTGACGCTTTGATGCAGAAATGCAGCTCTAACCTTAACGCTGGGCTGCATCCTCTGATCGTAACCCTGCCATCGAGAACTACCGCTGCAGACTCGCTTGCCGAGGATCACTCTATTTCTGCACGCGTCGACATTCTCGATATCGAGCAATTTTTAGCAGCTAATCTTTTGGAGCGAGCGCTTTTCCAAGCGAAGAACAGAGCCCCGCGCACTGAGGAATTGATCAACCGCTACAATCATCTGGTCGAAACTCACGAAACCGATCCGTCCCTAAAGATCGCTCCGACCTACAAATGAGGATATGATCGAGCGGAGAGAGACCGGGTCAGCAACAGTCTTGCAACACCCGGCGGAGGGCTGGGCCGATGCGCCGCGCCAGCGCGGCGTTGGCGTAGCCGACCCACGCCACCGGCGTCGTCGTGTCAAGCGGAGCGCGCAACGGCCTGCCATCCGGCGCAACCACTACGCAGCCCGCCTCCTGGGCGATGAGCGCCGTGCAAATATCGTAAGGATGACACGCGAGTGGTGCCGTCGCGCCCAATCCCAAGCGTTCATACGCGATCGGGCGCAGGTCCGCGACAAACCGGTCGTGCCCCGTCACCAACTCGTAGAGTTGCCCGCCGGTGCTGATGTATTGGTCGTCAAAGATCGGTTGCCCGCCGCGCACGCCACTCCAGCCGAGCCGTTGCCACAAGGCCTCCTCGCGCTCCGCCAGCCACGCCTTGCCTTCAGGCAAGAACTTGGCGAAAGACGCGAAGCCATGCGTGACGTCCTTCGCCGTCGACGGAATCGGGCGCAGGGTTTGCCGTCGCCCCGAATGCAACACGAGTCGCGTCGCACGCACGCCTGCGCCGCGCACCGCGCTCAATTGATCGACGGCGCCCGCTTTGCTCGCGGGCAACTCAGTCATCGCCGCGACCTGAATGTCCGCGAGCGTCGTCTTCGTCCCACGTTGCGGCGCCAGGCCGGCGAGACTCCACGCACTACGCTTGTCATACATCAAGCCGCGCGTGCCATCAATCGGATCGAGAATCAGCTTCCACTGCGTCTGCGCCACGGGCGTGCCGTGCGGAAATGTGACGACCTCCTCGCCTTCGATGCCTTCCATCACCAACTCAACCGGCCAGTTTCGCGGCCAATGTTGCTCGAGCCACGCCAGCACGACCCGCTCGGAAATTCGATCGACGACATAGATCGTGTCCGCCGCCGTGACAGTCGCCACGCGACGCAGCTTGGCCGCCCCCTGGCGGCGCGCCCCGCAAACCCCCTCGCGAATTGCATCTTGCAGTTGGCACAACAGCCGGCGGGCGCGCTCGAAGTTCATGGGTATCACCGCACCGATACTCCGCTATTACCCACGATTGTGACGAGCCGGAAAACCCTGCACCGCTTGCGCCGTGTCATAATGTGTTTCAAGTTGCTTTCATGCGCACCCCGGCTTCCTCCAAGAATCCCGCTTCGCCCAATACCGGCCGCCGCCTCGCTCCAGCCGCCAAAATCCTATCGCCGCGCCGCAAGACGACGCAAGCCACCACGCTGCACGAACTCGCGCTCGAACAACTGCAACACTTCGCCATCGACCCCGGGAGCCCGGTCGGCCGCCCGCTCCTCGCGCTCGCGGAGAAGCTCTACGGCTCGCACGGCGACGTGATGGACCTCTGGGAGGCCACGACGCGCGAACTCTCCCGGTTGCCCCGGCAGGATCGCCTCGCACTGTTCAACGCCAAAAAGTTCCTCTCCTTCCAACTGGCGAAGCTGCTCGACACGTTGCAGAACCCGTCGCGCAAGACGCACCAGTCGCTGCGGTATTCCAACGCGACAATGCTCGCGAAGGGGCCCTACCCGATCTTCGACAACGTCACGGCGATCTTCTCCGCCAACCCCGTCATCACCCGCACGGCGACCTACCTTTATGCGTGCTCCGAGTGGATCGACGACGCGTTCCAGGGAAAGGAATTCCTGCACGAGATCTACTCGCGGCTGATGAACCCGACCTCGATCTCGCTCGCCAACCACATCGTCGACATCGAGTGCGGACCGCTGTCCGGCGAATACATGGCGTGGAATTTCAACTCCGGCATGGGTGCCATCGACGGCGCGCTCTCGCACCTCGTCGGCTACCAGGACGTCATCCTCTCGTCGCGCAACATCTACGGCGGCGCCTACCAGCTCATCCACGACTGGTTCGGCAAGCGCTCCAACCTCGATGCCGGCGTCGTCTTCTTCGACGGCGACACCGCCGGCGCGTTCAAGAAAGCCCTCGCCGCCACCAAGAAAAAATACGCGGACCGGCTCGCCGCGGGCCGCCGCATCTACGTCTACCTCGAGAGCCCCTGCAACCCGCATGGTGTTTTCCTCGATGTGCCGGGCATTTGTCGCGCGGCACACGACGAGGGATTGACGGTGATCTGCGACTCCACCGTCGGCACGCCCTTCCTCGTCCGCCCGTTGCAACACCCCGAGACCGTCTGCCGCCCCGACTACGTCATTCACAGTTACACCAAAGACCTCACCGGTCACGGCACGACCACGGCCGGCGTCGTCATCGGCCGCAACGAGGACATGTTCATTCCGAAGGGCGACAACGCCCCGAATGGCAAGAGCTGGCACGACACGCTTTTCTGGAACGTCTACTACATCAAGGGCGCGTTCCTCGACTCCGACAAGGCCTTTGAGGTGCTCACGGGCATGAAGACGCTCGAGGAGCGCATGCTGAAGAAGTGCATCAACACGCTCATCTTCGCCCGGTGGCTCGCGTCGAACCCGCTCGTGACCGTCACCGGCCCCGCCAATCCCGGCGA
>CAMTVF010000020.1:0-7383 GCA_947085115.1 uncultured Opitutaceae bacterium
CCGACGGCGTGATCGACCGCATCCGTGACCGCTGCGCGACCGCCGCCGAGGGCCATGATGGCGTGGCCGCATTTGAGTGCATCGACGTCGCTCACGAAACCCTCGGCATCGGCGAGAGCCTTGACCTCGATCCGCTTCTGGGCGGTGGGCAAGAGCGTGTAGTCGTCCACCACGCGGGCGTCGCCGCCTTGTGCAACGCACATCTCCCGGAATTTTTGCAACGCTGCGCCGTTGGCGATCGCCGCTTCCATCTTGGAGTGAGCGTCAGCCTCGTCCTTTGCCGCGCCCCCCAGAATCAGCATGTGACCGGTGAGCGCGTAGGTGACCTCCATCAAATCGGCCGGACCGTTGCCCTTGAGGCATTCGATGGATTCGATGACTTCGGTCGTGTGGCCCGCGCAGCGGCCGAGTGGTTGATTCATCGCTGTGAGGACGGCGCGGACAGGTTTGCCCGAGGCGCGACCAACTTCGACCATGGCGCGGGCGAGTTCAAGCGCCTGGGCCTTGGTCTTCATGAACGCGCCTTTGCCGAACTTCACGTCGAGCACGAGCGAGTCGATGCCCTCGGCGAGTTTCTTGCTCATGATGCTGGCGCAGATCAGCGGAATGCATTCCACCGTGCCGGTGACATCGCGCAACGCGTAGAGTTTGCGGTCGGCGGGCACGACTTGCGGCGTCTGGCCGATCATGGCCGCACCGACCTTTTTCAGGATCGCGCGAAACTCCGGCACCGAGAGACCGACGCGGAAACCGGGAATGGCCTCGAGCTTGTCGAGCGTGCCACCGGTGTGGCCGAGGCCGCGGCCGCTCATCATCGGCACGTTGATGCCACAGGCGGCCGCGAGGGGGGCGAGGATGAGCGAAACTTTGTCGCCCACGCCGCCTGTGGAGTGCTTGTCTACTTTGGCGCCGGGCAGGTCGCTCAGGTCGATCACCTCGCCGGAGCGCATCATGGCGTCGGTCAGCCACGCGGTTTCCTGCGGCGTCATGCCCCGCCAGAAAATCGCCATCAGCAACGCGGTCGCTTGGTAGTCGGCGAACTCGCCGTTCGCGACCCCGTTGGCGAAGAACTCAATCTCCTCGCGCGTCAACGTGCCGCCGTCGCGTTTTTTGATGATGATCGCTTGGGGAAAAAACTTTGCACTGCTCATGAGGGGGTGAGTCAATGCTCATCGAACGTAGCCGTCGAGGGGTTTCCAAGGCGTGCGCACAACGCGTCAAGGCAGGCTTCTTTTTGCGCCTGCCAATCCCGCCAAGTTTGAGCTTAATACGCAACAATACTTCCGGGGTGCGGTCGGGGTCGGCGGGCGAGAGGGGGAGGGGTGGGTCGTGCCGGCTAGGCATGTCCTTTGGGTCCCCCTGGGTTGGATGTATCTAATTCCAATCCGTCTTTTTCGGATCATCATCAGAGCGACGACCTCTTGGAATCTTACATCCAGGTCGGATCCACGACCTGACGGCGCGCCGGGTCAGGCGTCTCGGTGCGTGCCCAGCGCGTGCGCCACAGCTTGTCGCTGGCGGTAATACCAGAAGGCGAGTCCGCCTTGGTAGAGCGTGCTGACGCCGAGCAGCGTCGCGCAGATGAGAAAGTTCATGGTGCGCAGAAGGAGTTCCCGGTCGTCCTCCGGGTTCAGGCCTGCCTCAACAATTTTCGCGGTCAGTTGTTCGCGCGCCTGTTCGGGAATCCCCAGCCAGTAGGCGGCCGAGTCAAAATACTGCCAGCGCCAGAAAGCATAGCCGACAACCACGGTGTAGAGGCAGCCCTGCGCGCCCGTGAGCCATTGCAGGCCATCGACCCATCCGTCCCGCAACCGCTGGTAGCCGTGCCACTCCATTGCCCCGGCGGCGAGGGCCAGGCCGGAGAAGCCGGCAAAAACCCAACTGCTGCTGAGAAGGCTGAGGGCCAGGCTCGCACTCGAGCAGACGATCACGCCAAGGCTGTCGAAGCGCGCGATCGCGAGCACGCGTTGTAGCCTGCGTGCGGCATGGACCGGGGGTTGCGGGGATTTCGTCATTTCCAAATTTTCATCATGGGCTGTGCCCATCAGACACCCCAAGCCGGGCGTCGTCACGTTCCATTACACGCGCGGCGCCGCCAATGCTTCGATCACGAGCGGGGATTTGCGCCGATAGAAGCAAGCGAGTCCCCCTTGGTAAATCAGCGCGGCAAGGATGATCGCGCCGTAAAATGCGCGAAAAAAAGGCTCCACCATCGGCACAATATCCGCCCGGATAATGCCGAACCCGCCCAATACCGTTTCCATTTCCGGCATGAGGTTGGAGAGAACGGTTTCGCCGTCGAAACTGAGGAGCCGGCTGACTGCGTAAACGAGCAACACGCTGAGCAGGAAAAGCTGGGAACGAACGAGCCAAGTCAGGCCGTCCGCATTGCGTCGCTTCAGCAGGCGGTGGCCTCGGATTTCCATGACGCCGCTGGCGACGACGAGCAGGCCGACGCCAAAGCCCAGCAATTCCCCGAAGAACAAACTGACGAGCGTGCAGAGACCGGCGAAAAGCGCGACACTCCAGCCGTTCACCTGGGAAATTGTCAGGACTTTCTTGAGCGCCAACTGCGTCGGCGTAGGGGTGGGGAGGGGCATGTGGTTTGATCCTGCCGATCCGGGTGAGACAAGGAATCCAATACTTCGAGGCAGGAGAGGGGAATGGGCGGTCGCCGGGGTGTTTTGACATCGTTTCATGCCTCGACGCGGATTCGCTGCTTCGCTCACTATGCGGACTCCCGCATGACATCGCGTCCCACAAAATCTGCGTCCCGTTTACGGATCGAGTTCCCCCCGGAACTGCCGATCAGTGCGCGGGCGGACGAGATCATCGGGTTGCTGATGCAGCACCAGGTGCTCGTGCTGGCCGGCGAGACGGGCTCCGGCAAGACGACCCAGATCCCGAAAATGGTGTTGGCAGCGGGCGGGGGCACGCGCGGCCGAATCGCCTGCACCCAACCGCGCCGCGTGGCCGCGGCATCGGTTTCGCGACGGGTCGCGGAGGAGATGAACGTGACCTATGGGCGCGAAGTGGGCTGCAAGATCCGCTTTGCCGATCAGACTTCGCCGGAGACCGTCATAAAATTCATGACCGACGGCATGCTGTTGGCCGAGTTGCAGGGCGATCCGGAATTGCGGGAATACGATGCGATCATCGTGGACGAGGCGCACGAGCGGTCGCTGAACATCGATTTCATCCTCGGGCATCTCCGACGACTGCGACTGCGGCGGCCGGAACTGAAGATTGTCATCACCTCGGCCACGATCGACACCGAGGCGTTTTCCCAGGCTTTTGACGGCGCGCCGATCATCGAGGTGTCGGGCCGGGTTTATCCGGTCGAGGTGATCTGGTCGCCTTTGGAAGAAATGAAAGGAGAGAGCGACGAATACACTTACATCGACGGCGCGGTGGAAGCGGTCGATCGCGTGTTGAGTGAGAGCAGCGGCGGCGACGTGCTCGTGTTTTTGCCGACGGAGCGCGACATTCGCGAGACGCGCGATTTGTTGGAGGGACGAAAGGCCAACAATATCGAGGTCGTGCCTCTGTTCGGACGATTGACCAATGCCGAGCAGCAACGCGTGTTCTCTCCCACGCAAAAGCGCAAGGTGGTGGTGGCGACAAACATCGCGGAGACGTCGCTCACGATTCCGGGCATCCGCTTCGTCATTGATACCGGGCTCGCGCGGGTGAGCCGCTATGTGCCACAGAGCCGCACGCGCCGGCTGCCGATTGAGGCGGTGGCGCAAAGCAGCGCCGAGCAGCGCAAGGGCCGTTGCGGCCGTGTGAGCGACGGCGTGTGCATTCGCTTGTTTTCGGAGGAGGATTTCAACGAAAGGCCGCGTTTTGCGCAGCCAGAGATTCAACGCAGCAATCTCGCGGATGTCATCTTGCGGATGAAGGCGTTTGGGCTGGGCGACATTGAGGAATTCCCCTTTCTCAACGCGCCGCCGATGAAGGGGATTCGCGCGGGCTACGGGTTGCTCCACGAGTTGGGTGCCATCGACGAAGCAGGTGGGCTCACGGCCCTCGGGCGCGACCTGGCCCACCTGCCAGTCGATCCGACGGTCGGTCGGATGATTTTGCAGGCGCGCCAGGAGAAGGCGCTGCGCGAGGTGCTCGTGATCGGCGCGGCGTTGAGCATTCAGGACCCCCGCGAGCGTCCGCTCGACAAACAGGAGAAAGCGGACGCCGCGCACCGCAAATTCACCCACCAGGATTCGGATTTTCTCACGCTCCTCGCCATCTGGGAGGCGTATCATGACGAGTTCGAGTCGATGACGCTTGGCAAGCTGAGAAAATTCTGCACCACGCACTTCCTTTCGTTCATGCGGATGCGAGAATGGCGTGACGTGCATGCGCAACTGGTCGATGTGATCAAGGGCGGGGAGGGATTCGAACTGTCGTCGGTCTATGACGGCGTGCAGGCGGCGAGGGAGAAACAACCTCAAAGGAACAAGCAGCGCGAGGAAGCAGACTCCGCGCAGGACCTCGCGATGATCACGCCCGCTTTTCGGGCAATTCATCGTTCGATTCTTTCCGGCTTGCTCGGCAACATCGCCACGCGGGACGAGGACGGCACTTACAACGCCGCCCAGGACCGCAAGGTCGCGGTGTTTCCGGGATCGGCCCTGTTTGAGCGACCGGAGCGGAAGAAGGCGGCCGCGCCGCGCAAGGAGACGGTAGCCAAGCCCAAGGTGGCCCGCTGGTTGATGGCGGCAGAGATCATGGAAACCGGGCGGGTCTACGCCCGAACGTGCGCGCGCATCGATCCGCGCTGGGTGCTCGATCTGGCGGGTCACATCATGCGCACGGCGCACAGCGAACCGTTCTGGAGTGCCGAGGCGGGCCGCGTGCTCGTGAAGGAGCGGCGGCGCGTCTACAACCTCGAACTCGAAACGCGTTCGGTGAGCTATGGGAAAATCAATCCCGTGCACGCCACGGAGATTTTCATTCGCGAGGGCCTGATCGGTGACACGATCACGTGGCCGTTTGAGTTCATCGCGCACAATCGGCGCCTTCGGGAGGAGACCGAGAGCGTGCTGACCCGCTTGCGCAGTGCGGGCTACATGGACGTGGATGAAGCCGTCTATCGCTTTTACGCCACACGGATGACGGCGCCGATCACGGCCGTGCCGGAGTTGGTGGATCTCGTGCGACAGCGGCAGACGAAGGAACCGAGATTTCTGTTCATGGCGGAGGACAACCTGAAGCCGCCGGTGGAAATGGAGCACGATGCGCAGGCGTTTCCTGATGAGCTGCCGTTGGAGAATCGTGCGTTGCCGCTCAATTATTCCTACAAGCCCGGGCAGGATGACGATGGCGTGACGTTGCGCGTTGGAATCGACGAAGCGAACGATCTGGCGGCTGCGACGCTGGACTGGGCGGTGCCGGGACATTTGCTTGAGAAAATCGAATTGCTGCTGAAGGCACTCCCGAAGGAACAGCGGCGCACCTTGATTCCCTTGGGTGAAACGGCGCGAAAAATTCAGAGCGAGATCCTGCTGCTCGCCGGACGCAACCCGCCGCCGACATTGCCAAAGGCGTTGGCGGAGGTCTTGACGGCGCGCATCGGGGTGCGGATTGATCCGCGGGTTTTGGAAGGCCGGGAGTTGCCCGATCATCTCAGAGTGCGTGTGGAAGTGGTCGATGAGCGGGGCAAGGTGCTCGGCGCGAGCCGTGATCTGAGTGAACTGCAGCGGCAACTCGGCACGAAGCAGCGCGAGGCGAGCGTGAAGGCCGCGCACCACGATAACGCGGCTTGGCGCGCGGCGCGCGCGAAATGGGAAGTGGCGCCAATGCCCGAATGGAATTTTGGCGACCTGCCTGAAGAGGTCGTGGTCGCGGAGCATGCGGGCGTGCCCGTAAAGGGCCATCTGGGTTTGCAAGCGCGGGAAGGCGGTGTGGCCGTGCGCTTGTTCGCGACGCCCGAGGAAGCACGCGCGGCGACGCGCGGTGGGTTGGCCAAACTTTTCGAGGGTCAGTTGCGTTACGAGCTCGGATGGTTGGAAAAGGACCTGCGCGATTTGCGGACGATTGGGACGCTCGCGGTGACCTTGGTGCCGTTGGAAAGATTGCAGCAACATGCACTCGAAACCATCACGCGGTGGGTGACTGGGCGTGCCGTCTGGCCGTTGCGGGCGTCGACCTACGAACGCGAACTGGCTGCGGCCAAGGCGGACCTCCGGGGGTTGGTGCCGAAATTGACAGACATGTTGCGCGAGGTGCTGACGCTCCGGCTCGCCTTGCAGACGCACAAGACCCCCTATCCGGGAATGGAGAACGATCTTGCGATGCTGTTGCCCCCGGACTTTTTGCAGAGAACTCCGTTCCCCCGGATCAAGCATTTGGCCCGCTACTTGAAGGGAATGCAGATCCGGGCGGAGCGCATCAAACGCGATCCGGCCAAAGACAATTCGCGAGCGCGGGAGCTGCAGCCCTTCGTGCAGGCGGTGCAAAAACTGGGCGATGCCGCAGGGGAGTTGCGCTGGCTCGTTGAGGAATATCGCGTGAGTTTGTTCGCACAGGAACTCGGCACCGCAGAACCCGTGTCGGCCGTGCGCTTGGAACGTGCGCTGCGGGAGATTGCCGGGGGCAAGGCGCCTGGCGCTGGCAGCGAAAGCGTCGAGCCGGTCGTGCGCACTGCGTTGGCGTTGCCGACGAAGGGCAAAACCGTGCTGAAGAGTCTCGATGCTCTCGGGAACTTGAAGCGCTCGTGAGGTTTGGGGAGACGGACGGGCCTTTAGGATTGCCGAAACCGCTCGGGCGGGAGTAGGTTCCAAACAACCCTAAAGGACGCATGAACACTTCGATTGCTACGTTGTTGGAGCACAAAGGTGCAGCGGTCAAATCGGTGCCTCCGGGCATTTCGGTTGCCGAGGCCGTGAAGGAAATGAACCGCCAAAAAATCGGCTGCATGCTGGTGATGGAGGGAGAAAAGCTGGTCGGTATTTTCACGGAGCGTGACGTGCTCACGCGGGTGGTGGCGGCTGATCTCGATCCCAAAGGCACTGCAGTCGCGCGCGTCATGACGGCGAATGTGCTTACCGTGGGGCCGGAGACATCCGTCCAGCAAATGATGGAAATTTTCACCGAGAAGCGTTGTCGGCATATGCCCGTGGAGAAGGACCAGCGCATTGTCGGATTGATTTCAATTGGTGACGTATCCCGTTGGGTGGCGAGCGCCCATCGCGCCGAGGCGGAATCGTTGCGCCAATATATTAGCGGCGACCTTTCGTCATAACTTGAGAGTGCCGAGTTCTTGAGGAGCGGTTAGGCGTTATCCGGCGGAGAGGAGCGGAGCAAATCGATCTGACGGTCAGCAATCTTGATCGAGAGATCGACGCAGCGGTCGACGAGTTGGCGGAAGCGCTTGAAGTTGGC
>CAMTVF010000021.1:0-23653 GCA_947085115.1 uncultured Opitutaceae bacterium
GATGCTCATGTTGGAAGCGGCAAGGCGCGGATCGGCCGAAACACAGCCTTAGTGCGCGAGCGACGGCATGCGCTGGAACATCGAGATCGCGAACTCCGTCAGACTGCGCAACAGCCAAGGGGCGAGCAAGACCGCCATCCCCGCCACCGCCACCAGTTTCGGCGCAAAAGTCAGCGTGTTTTCCTGCATCGAGGTGACCGATTGAAACAAGCTGGCGATCAATCCGACCACCAGCATGGCGCCGAGAAAAGGAGAGAGGATATAGAGAGCAAAGAGGACCGTGCTCTTGAAGATATCGATAGCGACTTCAGGATTCATGAAAACGGGGGATCAGAAGACAAAACTCTGCACCAGCGACTTCACGATCAGGTGCCAGCCATCCACGAGCACAAAGAGCAGCAACTTGAAGGGCAGCGACACCACGTTCGGCGGCATCATCATCATGCCCAACGCCATCAAAGTGGACGCAACGAGGAAATCGATGATCAGAAAAGGGAGAAACAGCAGGAACCCCATTTGGAATGCGGTCTGCAGTTCGCTGATGACAAACGCCGGTATCACCACCCGCATCGGCAAATCCTTGGCGGCTGTCGGGCCGTAGCCGCCGAGTTGCAAAAAATACTCCAGATCGCGCGTGCGCGTCTGCTTCAACATAAATTCCTTCAAGGGCGTGGTCGCACGATCGATTGCCTCGGTTGAGGTGATCTGACCCTTGAAATACGGCTGCAGGGCCTCGCCATTCACTTTCTCCATAACCGGAGCCATGATGAAAAACGTCAGGAACAGCGCCAGGCCCACGATTATTTGATTCGATGGGGCGCTCGGCACCCCGAGGGCGGTGCGCACAAATCCGAGCACAATCACAATGCGCGCGAAACTGGTCATGAGCAACACCAGCGAGGGCGCCACCGAAAGCAGCGTCATCAGCAAAACAATCTGCACACCGACGCTCAACTGCGCCGGTTGTTCCGCCCCTTCCAAATTAATCGAGAGCCTCAGGGGATCACGCGTCGCACCACCGGGAGCGGGCACCGCCGTGGCGCCTGTGGTTGTCTGGGTCAATTGCCCCAGTTGTGCCGCGAGCGATGCCGACGCCGGTTGCTCGGGCGAAGCCGCCTGCGCCCAAGCAGCGAGCGGAAGGACGCCGACCAGCACCAAACCAACCAGACGCAATATGGAAGCGCGCCCGATCATTGCGATGGTTTCCCCGCTGCCCGTTCGTCGAGCGGGGCAAGCATTTCGATTCTTCCCGGGCACACTCCGAGCAGGAATTTTTTCCCATCATAGTCGGCCACGACTAAAAACTGCCGATTTCCGAGAGAGCGACTTTCCGCGATGGCCAATTTGCGGGCCTGCCCACCGGCGCCGGAAGGCGACTTGCGCTGGCGCCACAACAGCCAGCCGCCAATCCCCGCGGCGGCGGCGGCGAGCAACAGGATGGTGTTCTTTGAGCGATCCGCCTTTCCGGCTGCAGCAGGCAAATCTGGCGTCGCAGCGGTTCGAGGATAAATCAGATCGGATTCCGCGGCTTTCTCCTCCGCAAAGACCCCAACCGAGATAAACATCGCGCCCGCAAGACAGGCCAGGCGGGAGAAACGAGGAAGCGCGGACGCAAACGACCGCGAGGTTGTTGCGACAGCGGGAAGATTACCCGAGCAAATTTGGAAGGGGCGCATCCGTGCAGGCAACAGGGCGTCGCGTTAGGTTTTGGCGCTTCCAACGAGTTCGGTGATCTTAATGCCGAAGTTATCTTCGACCACGACCACTTCCCCATAGGCAACGAGCTTGTCGTTCACGTAAAGTCCAACCGGGTCGCTCGCGTGCTGCATGAGCTGCACCACGGATCCCGGAGATAGTTCAAGGACGTCGCGCATCGGCAACTGGCACGAACCCAGTTGCACGGTGACCTTCACCTTTACGTCCAAGACGATATCAAGAGCTTTTTCGTCCATCAGATTTGACATGGGGATTTTCCTCCGGGTTGACCGGAATCTTGCGTGTGAGTTGCACGGCAACACGGTCTGTATCCAGACCGACAGTGCCGATAAATTTGGGTGATCCGTTCAGTAGCACTCGTGTTTTCTGCAAAAACTCGCTCGGCATCTCGATTACGTCGCCGACTCGCATGCTGCTGACTTCGCGAAGGGTGAGTTCGAAGGCATCCCACTCCGCCCGCACGGGCATCGTGATATGGTCGTAGGATTTCCTCCAGGCTGCGGTCTTCTCGACCGTCGTCGTCTGGGCATCCTTCTGACGGCGCGCCTGCATCTTCTTCACCAGCGGCTCGATCGTGTAATAGGGCACCCCGATCTGCATGAGCTCCGAGCAGTCGCCGAAATTCACTTCCAGACCCAGAACGAGAACGATGGCATCCTTGGGCGAGGTCTGCAAAAAGCGTCCGCTATTCTCATGACCGATGATCGTGGGGCTGAGCTCCTGCTCGGTCTTCCACTGGCCGCACCACTCCTCGATCACGACGGCGATGACATCTTCCAGCAACGCGATTTCGATTTCCGTGAGGTTGCGCTCGGTCTTCACCGAGTGGCCACGCCCACCCAACAGGCGATCGGCAATGGTGAGCGCCAACCGCGGGTTGATGTCGATGACACCGACTCCGCGCAGCGGATCGGCTTTGAAAAGGCAAATGTGCGTCGGGGTCGGCAGCGCCTCGGTGAATTTCGCGTAGGAAGCCGTGGTGAGCTTGGCCATCTTCAGGCCAAATTCCATCCGCAGAAACAACGACAGCCGCGCACTCAGGAAGCGGATAAATTCCTCGTGAAGTTGCCGGAGCCGGCGCAGTTCAATTTCAGACAGGAAGACCGGATTCCGAAAATCGTAGGCTTCTACCTTGACCGTTGCCGTCGCGTCACCGCGCTTGCCATCGGAACGAATCAGCAGCGGTTTGGACTCGGTTTCGACGGCCGCCTGGGTCAGCAGCCGATCAATTTCTGATTGATCAAGAAACTCGCTGGCGGGTTTGTCGGCTTCGTCGGACATAAGTGGAAGATCAAAAAGCTCAGCCAATGTGCGCGCAGATCGCTTCTGCGCCCGACTGGGAGGCAGCCATCAAGCCGAAGAGGAAGTGAGCGTCAGGGCACATGATTACTGAATCACGAAGTCGGAGAAATAGACCTGTTCGACCAGCCGCTTGCCGAGCGCCTGATTGTAAGCGGCGACCAGTTTCTCGCGCAGGACATTCTTCGAGCCGGGCTCTTCGAGATCGGCGAGCGTGAGGGATGACAGCACGTTGAGCGTGATATCCGTCAGCTTTGCCTTTTGTCCGTCGAAGATCGCCTTCACCCCTTTGCCACCGATGCCGGTGACGATGAAGCTGACCTTGAGGTAGCGGGTTCCCATCGTCCCGGCGAGGTTCACGACCACGTTGGTAAATTCATAGTTTTCCCCCGCAGCGGCATCCTTCTCGTGTCCCTTTCCTTTGGCCGGTTCTTTTCCCCCGTGGCTGGTTTCGGAGGCCCCTTCCGTTTGCACCACCGGAGGAGCGTTGAGCTTGGCTTGCAAACGTGGCAAAAGGAGAAATTCGGCGACCGCGAAACTGGCGGCTGGCGCGAGGAGAACGGCGGCCATCGCAGGCAGCCAGGCCTTGATCCCGCCACCACCACTGCTTTCGGCGGGAGCCACGGCAGGATCTTTGGGTTCCTTTGTTTCCTTGGGCTCGGGAGGGGTATCGGGCTTGGCCATGGGAGCAATTGGTCAGAACGAGGTCTTAGTTGCGCTTCAGGTTGACGATGTCTTCGAGAATCGTGTCCGAAACCGTGATCAGACGGGAACCGGCCTGAAAACTGCGCTGGGTTGTGATGAGGTCGGAGAACTGGGCGGTGAGATCGACGTTGGATGATTCAAGCACGCCGGACTGCAGGGAACCCAAGCCACCTTCGCCAGGGTTGTTGCCACCGGCCAGAATCCCGCCACCCAAGGGGCCGGCTGCATTCAGTCCGGAATAGAGATTGTTGCCCTCGCGCATGAGCGCCGAGGTGTCGTTGAAATTCTGGAGTTGGAGCCGGTTCGTCGCGACCGATGAACCGTCCGAGTAAAACTCCGTCAGATTCCCCACGCGATCGATGCTGATCGATTGGAGTTCCGCCCCGGGAGGAAGATTTTGACCAATGCGGACGTCACCGAGGCTCGTCGGCGCGGCCAGTGTGGTGCCACCGGTCAAGCCGCGGACCCGCAGGCCATTCTGCGTCACGAGATAACCCGCGTCATCAAACCGGAAGGAACCATCACGGGTCGCATAGGTCGTGCCGCTGGCGGCATCCTGCACCATGAAGAAACCGCGACCCGAGACACCAAGGTCGGTGGTCACGCCGGTGCTGTTCAGCGCCCCCTGCGCAAAATTCGTGTTGATGCTCGCAAGTTGGACGCCGGTGCCGATCTGAATGCCCGGCATGCTCGACGTGGGGCCGTTCGACGGCGAGGATCCACGCAGCGTGTTGCTGAAGCTTTCGGCGAAGGTCGCCTGGGACGACTTAAACCCTGTGGTGTTGATATTCGCGATGTTGTTGCCAATCACTTCGAGGCCCCTGCTAAAGGTGCGAAGTGCGCTGACGCCGGCGGTAAGTGTTCCAATGAGTGCCATGGTGGGGAGGGTTAGACCGAGGGTTGAGGATTAGGCCGCGGGTGGAACAGATTCCGGTGCCGGGGCGGGGTTGTTAAGTGTGACGGTCGGTTCGATCCGACGAACTGCAGAAAGGGGAAAAGACTTGCCAGCAATGTTGAGCAACGCGCCCACTTCGGTGTTCTCGAGCGACGTGACCAGACCGGTGAGCGGTTTGCCGTCGAAATCTTCCACCGTAATCGTGCGACCGATATAGCTGTTGCCCATCAGCAGTTGCTGATCGGCGCGGAGCCGGGCGATTTCCTTTGTCATGGCCCCGCTTTGCTCCAGCGAGGTGAACTGCGCCATTTGGGCGATGAAGGCCGTGTCTTCCATCGGCTTCATCGGGTCCTGCTGCTGGAATTGGACCGCGAGCAGTTTCATGAAGTCGTTGGAATCGAGATTCTTCTTGGCAGCACGCACCGGAGCGCTGGAGGTCCCGTTATAGAAGTCGGACATCCCGGTGGTTTGAGTGATGCTTGCGACAGGCATTGATTTAGGCGACTGCGGAGAGTCGTTTGGAGGTTGGCAGCATGACCGGCGCAGCCGGTTCGGTGGACGGAGCTGGGGCCGGGAACGCCCGACCGGTGCCAGCAAAAAAATCAGGCTGAGTCGCCCGCTGGTGCTGCGACGACGGGTGCCCTTGGGAAAATGAACCATTCGATCCGGAATGGCTGTTCGCATTGCCCGAGTTCGTGATGACTGCCTCCGCGAAACGCAGCGTCGTTTCCGATCGGCCCGGAATCGCCCGCCATTCTTGCGCGATCGCGGCACGCAATTCCGGCGAGTCAGATCTAAACTCAGTGCGCACTTCGCCATTGCGCATCTCGACGCGCACCGCGAGATCGTCATTCCCGAACTTAAAGCGCAGTTGCACACTCGGCACCGGCTGCAGGCGCGAAGCAGCCTGAGTCTCCACCACGTTGAGCACCGTTTCGACCGCTCTTTGCGCGATCATTCGCGCGCCATCAGCAGAACTTGCAATGCCTGGCACTTGCCCTGCGCTGAACCGTTCCGTCAATGCAGACACAGGCGCGACCGCGGAAGCGGTGATCGGCAAGGCTGGCGCAGCGGTTGTCATGGCAACTGGCAGTTGAGCACCAGTGATGCCAGTCAATATCGACTCTGGCTTAACTACTTTGCCCCCAGCTTTTAGAAAGTTTTTTCCCGACGCCCCATTCCCGGCATTTCCGCCATTGGTCGCTGAACCTCCCGCACCGGCATTATTTTCCCCCAACAGAGCAGAGGGCAAGGACGAAGGCGTTGTTCCGGAACCCGGCACCTTCGCCGCCGCCGAGAGCACCGCACCGCCCGAAAGCACGACCTCAGCGCGCAACGCGATTGGCGGTGCTCCGGGCAGCAGCTCCGGTTTCAGCGCGACATCAAGGGTGCGCATCGCTCCCGCCGGCGCGGACAACCGGCGCGCGAGTTCCGTGCCGGCCGTCATTTCGGTAACGGTGAGCTCACGCAACAGCGCCGAAGAGATTGCCGCAGCTTGCAAAGAAGCGCCCTGACCGGAGAACCCTTGGTTGAGGGCGGCCAGCACCTGCGGGGAAAGTGAAAATTGGCCCGCGCCAGAACCGTTTGGTCTTTCCAACGACAACGTCAGAGTCGGTGCGACTGCCGGTGCCACGAGCTGCCAGAGCGGAGCGAGCAGCGACAACGCCGCTTCGATTTCGGCGCGCTCGGGCAGGTTGTCCACCGTTTCTCCATCGGCAACTTTGCCGATTTCACTGCTGGCGGCGGAGGCGTTGGACTCGCGAATAGTAAAATGGTCTCTCCTCATCGCCGAGGTGACCTGGCTCACGTCCACGCGAGTTGCCGGACCCTGCTCTGGCACAGCGCTCGCGTCGGACTCGCCGAGCAATCGGGCGAAATCCCGGTCCGCCCGATCGGAAATCACTTTCCGATCCGCCGTCGTTGCGCCGCTCAAGACCGAGAAGGCATCGCGGCGGGCAGTCGGAGCCACATTGGCTTCGACGTTTTTATCGGGAGGGTTTTTTGGAAGGGAAGTAGTCATACAAGTGCTCCCCTCCGTGGAACGAGTGCGCGCCGTCCTTGGCGCACAAGTTGGCAAACTTGTTCAGGTGGCGCCGGGCTTGGCGGCCCTCATCAAGCGCAGCTTCTCCGACAACACCGCGACCCGGCGGGCCAGGGTGCCGCCGTCGGAAGGCGTGCGACTCATTTCTTCGAAAATCGGGCTCACGGAATCCGGCTTCATCAATGAAAGTATTTTCACCGCGGTGGCGTCATCCAATTCGCGGATGATCGCGACGGCCGCGCGCGGCGTAAGATTTGCATAGGTCGTGGCGAGCGACTTGAGATTCTTGTTCTCATCGACGCCGATATCGAGCACGCGATCGCCGATCTCCTTGCGCATCCGCTCAAGATCCGCGCGCACGGCGTTCAATTCTTGCCGCTCGGCGGCCAGACGGGCAGTCCGCAAGTCCAGCTGCTCGGAGAGTTTTTTGAGTCGCTCTTTTTCGCCTTTCAATTCGGAAGCGAGGCTGTCGATTTCGATCGTCCAGAAATCCCAGCCCTTGGATTTCTCCTTGGCCGCGGCGTTAGCGGGACGAGTGGCAATCTTATGAGCGACCAGCACTTCCCCGGCCCGCCAGAGCCAATAAAGGCCTGCGGCCATGCCGAAGGACAATCCGAGCACGAGAATGACAATGGGATTTCGCGCGACTTTACTCATGTGAGCATGGCGCGACGAGACGCGCGGTATCCGGCAAATTCGTCGAGGACGGACTGTTCCGTCCGGTTGACTTCAGCGCGATGGGTTACGCGCGCTTTCTCTTCGAGCCGTTGGACGACCTTGAGTTGCCGGTTGGCTTCGAGGTATTCCATCCGGCGCTGCTGCATGGCGGCGCGCGCCTCAATGACGCTGCGTTCCGCCTGCACCTCTTCTTCACACTCCGCCCGATAGGCGCGAAAGAGTGAAGCCGCTTCAGCTGCGAGGTAGATGCCATCGCGACCCAAAAACAACGCTTCCGCCAGTTCGGCCACGCGCTTGCGAGTCTCGGCGTGGCGTTCCTCTGCCTGGACGTAGGCATGAACCGCCATGGCAAAAGCTTCGCGCGCCCGCAATTCACGGTGTGCGCGCAGAACGGCCACGGGGCGCAAGGGGAAGCGAAAACGTTTCATGGAACGATGATTTTCTTGAGCAGTTGGAAACTCTCCGCGCGGGATGTGTGCTCATGCACACCCTGGCGGAGGAAGTTGCGCAGGGGTTCGTGCAGCGCGATGGCCTGGTCGAGCGCGGCACTGGCTCCCTTTTGGTAGGCGCCGATGGAAATGAGGTCTTCGTTCTTCCGGTAGAGAGCCAGATGTTCACGCGCCCGGGCTGAACACTCGACTTCTTCCTTCGTGCAGACGTCGCGTGTCAGCCGACTGACACTCTCGAGCACATCAACGGCCGGGTAGTGATTGAAATGAGCCATTTGGCGCGACAGCACCAAGTGCCCGTCAAGAATACCGCGAACCGCGTCGGCCACCGGCTCGTTCATGTCGTCACCTTCCACCAGCACGGTATAGAGCGCGGTAATCGCACCGATTTCGCCCGCACCCGAACGTTCGAGCAGGCGGGGCAGCATCGCAAACACGGAGGGAGTGTAGCCGCGCGTCGCCGGAGGCTCGCCGATTGCCAGGCCGATTTCGCGCTGCGCCATGGCAAACCGTGTGACGGAATCCATCAGCAGGAGCACGTTCTTGCCCTGGTCGCGATAGGCTTCGGCAATCGAAGTCGCCGTAAACGCTGCCCTCAACCTCAAGGGCGCCGGTGTGTCCGACGTGGCCACGACCACGATTGAGCGCCTCAACCCCTCGGGTCCGAGATCCTTTTCAACAAATTCCCGCACTTCGCGACCGCGTTCACCAACCAGCGCGATAACGACCACATCGGCCGAACAGCCGCGCGCAATCATGCCAAGAAGGGTCGACTTGCCCACGCCGGATCCCGCAAACAGGCCAAGGCGCTGCCCGCGTCCAATCGGCGTGAAAGTATCGAGCACGCGGACTCCGCTGGTCAGCGCTTCGTGGATGCGCTGCCGGCGAAGCGGATGGGGCGGTCGATTGCTGTGCTCGGATCGGTCGACCGGCAGCATACCCAGGCCATCGAAGGGCCGTCCCAGGGCATCGAGGACGCGACCGAGCAATTCCGGGCCGGGCCGCGGCAGCGGCGGGCGTTCGGTGGCGGCAACCTCGCAGCCGACGTGCAATCCCAACGTATCACCCAGCGGCATCAACAACACGCGGTGCTCGCGGAATCCAACCACCTCGGCGCGAACGGAAAACTCCGTGCGCGGTGAACGCACCGTGCACAACTCGCCCAAGCCGACATTCGGACCCTCCGATTCAATGATCAGTCCGGCGACGCCGATGACGGCTCCGACGCGCTGCACGGAGGCGGTGTGCCGCACTTGCGTGCGCAGCACCTCGATCAGGGGAGAAACAGCCCCACTCATGCCCTGCCCTCCTGTTTCCGCGCGAAATCGTCCGGGAAATTCTGCCAGAGAGGTTTTAGAATGCAGTTCATACTCCGGCGAGGCTGTGGGAGAGGACGGAAATCTTGGTGGCCTTCCGTGCGTCGGAAAGTCCAAATCGGGAACGGACCATGCAGTCGCCCGGACTGAGCGCGGCATCGGAATTAATCCGAAGCGATGGGTAACGCTGAAGCCACCTGGGGTTCAAATCGTTCAGCAACGTGGCGTCGCGCGGGCAAAGCGAGAGCTCGAGGCCTTCCCGCTCCGGGAAAAGCTGTTCCAACGCATCGCGGCAAAGTTGTTCCACGCGCTCCGGCGGCGGTTCATAACCGGCCAAGAGACGGGTCGCGATGTCAACCGCCAGGGCCGGCAAGGCGTCGCGAATCTGGGAAAGCAGGGAAGGCTCAATCTCCGCGAGTTTCTTCAGCACGCCTTCGCTGAGCTGCTCCATATCGTGGCGAAACTCGACCATCTGCTGGTCGGCCGCCGCTCGGGCGGAGTCGACCCCTTGTCGATATGCCGCCTGCACCTTCTCCGTGACTTCAACCTCGGAAAAATTCTTCGCCTGCCCGGGCAGCACGGCCCCGGCCAAAGCGCGATCAAAGGCGATGAGCTTGGTAAAGGACATCAGCGGAAACTCGCGTGAATGGCTGCCACCGGAGGGTTAGTGCGAACGCGGGCGGGGCGTTTGGCGTCAAACGCCAAACGGTTCGCTCGCGCACTGTCGTGCTCGAAGCTCCACATGATGGCGCGCAGTGTTTCGTTGGCGGCGGGAACCGGGGTGGAAATGGTGGGTTGGACTGGCATCGCGATTAGCCCACGAGGGCTTGGGAATCGGCATCGATGGAAATCTGTCCCTCTTCCTCGAGGCGCCGCACGGCCTGTATGATGACTTCCTGCGCTGCTTCCACGTCTTTGAGCCGGACCGGCCCGAGGAGATCGATTTCCTCCTTGAGACTTTCCGCCGCGCGCTTGGAGAGGCCACCGAAGATCTTGTCGCGCAGCACTTCGCTCGCGGATTTCATCGAGATGGCAAGGTTGCCTGAATCCACCTCGCGCAGCACGCGTTGCAGATCGCCCGCCGCCAGGCGGTTGAGATCCTCGAAGCTGAAAAGTTTCTTCCGAATCGCCGCGCCGAGCGTCGCATTGCGCTCTTCGATGCGGGCGAGCAGGTTTTTCGACATTTCTTTGTCGAGGGAGTTGAGCAATCCGGCCACCGCGCGAACGCCACCACTGTGGTGAAAAGCCGGACGCGCTTTCGTGTCGAAGTGCTTCCCCAGGGAACGGACGATCTTGCCGACGTGCTCCAACGAGGTGGACTCAATGGTGCCAAGGCGCTCGACGACATCCTCCCGCATTTCCGGACTGAGCAACACGAAGACCTGAGCGGCCTTCACTGGCTCAAGGTAGGACAGGACGAACGACATCGTTTGCGGCTGCTCGTTCTTGAGGAGATTGAAGATTTGCCGACCCTCCATCTCAGCGACGTCATTCATGACATCCACCGAGTTGCTCATCGGACCAACCCGACCGAGAATGGATGCCGCCTTGTAATCGCCCTTGGCAATCTCGAGCGTCCGCTGCGCGAAGGGCATGCCGCCGAGCGCGGAACCAATGCTGGACGCAACCACGGAACCAAATTCCTCCATCGCCTGTTTTTGGGTCGACTCCGGGATCATCGCCATTGTCGACATTTCGCGGCAGAGCGCCTCGATCTCGGTATCATCAAAATGCCGCAACACGTCCGCCGCCGCCTCGGGACCCACGCAGATCAGGAAGACGGCGAGCTTTTGCTGGCGGTTGAGCTTGGTGAAATCGATGTCAGGCATGGCGGATGATCGGATTAGAAATCGCTGGAGGGGCGTGAGCTCTGGGTTGAATTGGGTGATGCCGCGACCGCGTGCGGGGAGTTAGTTCTTGGTGGCAGGGGCCGCGACCCAATCGCGGAGGGCCGCACCGATGTTGGCGGGCTTCTGGCGGATGAGTTGGTTCAGCATTTCCGGCGTGATTGCGTTGCCATTTTGCAGCGAGCGAGCGGCGACGTCGGGCGGCATGGAGAATATCTCCATCGGGACGGTCTCGGGCTTCTGCTTGGAAAGCAGTCGGAGGAAAAGCAACAGCGCGACGGCAGCGCCGAGCACGGCCGCCCAACGAGAAGCGACTTCAACCCAGCCCTGAATCCGCGTTTCGTTTTGGATCGCGGTTACCGTTTCCGAAATCGGCGTGACCGAGAAAGGCATTTCTTGCAAAGCGACGATTGAGTCGAGCGTTTGGCCCGGCGTCACTTTCAGGCCGAGCGCGTTGACGACTACTTGGCGCAGCGTGGCGAGCTCTTCCGGCGTGCGCTTTTGCTCGGTCGGCTGGGTGCCCGGTGCAGAACCAGACGGCGGCGGAATCAAACGCGGTGCGATTAACACCGAGGCGCTGACCTGCTTGATCGTGCCGGGATTGCGCGTGATATTCGTGGTGGTGCGGTTGATCTCGTAGGAAGTTGTGCGATTCTTGCGATTTTGTTCGGTCGTGTTGACCGGCTTGTTGCCGGCATCCGCGACGGCTTTCTCGGGAACATTGGCACTCACTCCGGTGGCGCCTCCGCTGGTGCGCGTTTCGCTCGCGTTGGAACTGTCTTCAGTGATCGCCTGCGAACGGACGACCTGGCCTTCCGGATCGAAGCGCTCCTGCAGTTGCGTCATCGCTTCGGTGTCAATTTCCGCCGAAACACGGACGACGGCATTACCCGCTCCGATAACCAGCGCGAGCATGCTCTCCACCTTGCGCGCAAGGTAGTCTTCGACCTGTTGCTTGTAACGCATCTGGGAGGACGCGTTGCCCAGCGTGGGGTCCTGCTTAAGTTCCTCGGAAAGGACGCGACCCCGGTTGTCGACTACCGCAACCTGGTCGGGCGCGAGCCCCTGCACGGCATTGGCCACAAGGTGACGCACGGCGTTGACTTGATCGGACTCCAAACGGGAGCCGCCCATGTCCACGAAAACCGAGGCGGTGGCCCGAATGCCTTGGCCGGTGAGCAAGAGTCGGTTTTCCGGTTGCACGATCATTACCCGCGCGGCGCGCACGCCTTGGAGCTGGGTGATCGTGCGGGCGAGTTCACCCTGCAGCGCGCGGAGGTAATTCGTGCGCTGGACGAAGTCGGAGAGGCCGAACTGGCCTTTGTCGAAGATCTCAAAACCCACGCCGTCGCCACCGGGAATGCCCTTGCCGGCCAAATCCATGCGGAGCTTGTGAACGTGGTCGGTCGGCACCTGCACGGCGCTGCCGCCAGCGGTGACTTGGTAAGGGATGCCCTGCGCTTGCAGGTGGCTGATGATGGCTACGGAATCCTTGTCCCCCAACTTGGCGTAAAGCAGCTGGTAATCGGGCCGACGCGCCCAGAAGAAGATGGCGATCATGCCTGCAATAACGGCGACCGTGGCAATCAGGAAGGATACGCGCTGGTTGAGGCCAAGTTGTTGCCAGAGGGCGTGCAGGGAGGCGGCGAAATTTTTCATGCGACGTTGGAGACGGGGCTCGGAAAGTCTGAGAGACGAAGGGGGGTTAAAATGAAGGAAAGTGCTTCGGGTGGCTTACACCTGCATGCGCATCAGTTCTTGGTAGGATTCCACGAGCTTGTTGCGCACCTCGACCATGAGGGTGAAGGCCACTCCGGCCTCCTGCATGGCGATCACCGATTGGTGCAATTGGTCGGAGTCACCGAGCAGCACGCGTTTGGTGAGGGCGCTCGCTTCGGCCTGTTTCGAACTCACGGTGTCAACCAGCCCTTCGAGCATCTGGCCAAAGCCACCGCTTGGGACGGTTGTCGGCGCCGGACGCATGCCGTCGGGCAAAATCGAACCGGGCCCGATGGGCGACTGTTCGCGCAAACCGTCCGCGCGGGACATCGCTTGCGGAACCATGGAGGAGTAAACGGAACCGATGGGTGACATGGGGTGGAGAGCGGTGCTCTAGGTGGTCGGGTTCTTATTTTCCGATCTCAAGGGTTTTCTGCGCCAACGATCGCGCGGCTTTCACGACCGAGAGGTTCGCCTCGTAGGCACGGGATGCGGTGATGAGGTCGACCATTTCGTAAGCAAGATTCACGTTGGGCATCATGACGTTGCCGTCGGGGCCCGCGTCCGGGTGCTGGGGGTTATAGACTTCCTGACCCGGGGCGCGGTCATTCGTCACCCCGCCGATTTTCACGCCTTGCAGCGACGCGCCACCGGTGCGCTTCACGAGTTCGGTTTCAAAAGAGACAATTTGCCGTTGATAAGGACCGCCCTCGGCCGTGCGCGTGGTTTGCGCGTTGGCGATGTTTTGCGCGACGATATCAAGCCGCATTTTTTGCGCGGCCAATGCTCCAGACGAGATGTCGATGCCGGGGATGAGATTCATGGGGCGTTTTCAGTTGGGATCAAACCGAGCGACCGGTGATCGCCATTTTGAGCTGCTTGATATTCCTTGAGACGATCTCGGCCAGAAATTCGTATTCGACGGAGTTGCGATTCATCGCGAGGAGTTCGCGCTCGATCTCGACGGTGTTCCCATCGGGACGCACCGTGCGCGCGTGGCTGTCTTCGACCAGCTTCGGTCGCAAATCGGCGCTGCGGGCGAGATCCCCGCTCTGGGCATTAGCCTTCAGCTGTTCGGCAAAGTCCGGATTAATGACCAACCGACGATATCCGGGTGTTTCGGCATTGGCGATATTGGCGGCGATCGCTTCCTGACGCAGAGCCGTCGCGTCCAAGAGCTTCCGCGCAATCTGGTAATTCTCGGATTGAAAGATCGGGTTGACCATATGCTGGTCCCGTAAACATACGGCGTGCCACCGGGAACAGCCCGCTTTTCAACATTCTAACCATGAGTTAGTTAAATTTTTCTCGCTCCGTGCCAGATCCCAACCTTCGGAACCTTGATTAGAATCCGGCAATATTTGCCGCAGGGCCGATGGCCGAATTTCGCAGGTGCCGCTTCATTGCCACCCAAACGATCCGATATGAGGAGATTGCCTCATGAGGGATAAAGAATTCGAATTCATCCGCACGCTCGTTTACGAGCACAGTCGAATCAGCTTAGGACCCGACAAGCGGGAACTCGTGACTGCTCGACTAGGCAAGCGCTTGCGCGCCACCCAAACGGCAACGATCGACGGCTACTGCCAGCTTTTGCGTGATCCTGCCTCGGCCGATGAGCTGGCCCATCTGATCGACGCCATCTCGACGAACCACACGTTTTTCTTTCGCGAGAATGCGCACTTCGACTTCGTCCGAACGACCATTGTTCCCGAAATGCTGGCGCGTCACCGGGCTGAGCGCTGGCTGCGATTCAATGCTTGGAGTGCCGCTTGCTCCTCGGGTGAGGAACCCTATTCGCTCGCGATCACACTCCAAGATGCGCTGTCGGCCGTCGGTTTGTGGTCATGGCATATCGATTGCTCGGACATCTCTCATCGCGTCCTCGAAACTGCCCGCCTAGGCGTCTATCGCAGCGAGATCATCAGCAAGCTCCCTCCCGCGATGATCAAGGCGCATTTCCAGCGCGGCATCGGTCCCCAAGAGGGAAACTATCGCGTCCGCGCCTCCTTGCAGGCCGGCCTCAGCTTTCACCAGCTGAATTTGCTCAAGGGCGAACCTCCGTTTCGCGAGCCATTTCACGTCATTTTCTGCCGGAACGTCATGATCTACTTCGACCAGCCCACGCAGGAAGAGCTCGTCAACAAGCTCGCACGCCGATTGGTCCCGGGTGGCTATCTTCTCGTGGGTCATTCAGAGAGCCTGACGGGAATCAAACACCCCTTGCAACTGGTGCGGCCCGCCATCTACCGCCGGAATCCCGTCTCCTGACGATGAGCGCCCAAAGGAAAATTCGTGTTCTCATCGTCGACGACTCCGCCGTCGTCCGGAAACTCGCAAGCGATGCCCTCTCGGCCGATCCGGAGATCGAGGTCGTGGGCACGGCCATCGATCCCTACATGGCCAGGGACAAACTCCGCGAGTTGTCACCCGACGTGATGACCCTCGACTTGGAAATGCCGCGCATGGACGGGCTGACTTTTCTCCGCCTCCTGATGGAGCGGCGGCCCATGCCTGTGATCGTGTTGAGCTCGCTGACCCAGCGGGGGTCAGAATTCGCCCTTGAAGCCCTTCGCCTCGGCGCCGTCGACGTGCTGGGCAAACCCACCGGAGCCTTCTCGTTTGGCCAGCTCGGGCCGCAACTGATCGCGATGGTGAAAACAGCCTCCATCGCCCGGGTGCGGGCCCTCGCCCCCACTCCCCCCCCGACCGCAACGACGGCCGCTCCCTTCGGCCCCTCCACCACCACGAGACCGTTCCCGGCAGCGCGCGCCCCTTCGCCCAGAGCACCGATCAACGCCGGGCGTCTGCGCCAACTCGATCCACGGTCGATCATCTTGCTCGGCGCCTCAACGGGCGGCACCGAGGCGTTGCGCGAGGTGCTGACCCAACTGCCGGGCGACCTGCCGGGCATCGCCATCGTGCAGCACATCCCAGCGGCTTTCTCGAAGGCCTTCGCCAATCGACTGAATTCGCTCTGCGCGATGGAGGTCCGCGAAGCGGTCGATGGCGATCTCATCAGACCCGGCCTTGCGCTGGTTGCCCCAGGCAACTTTCACCTCTTGATTCAAAAGTCCGGCGACGGCTACCGCGTGCGCGTGATCGATGGTCCTCAGATCTGGCATCAACGACCAGCCGTCGACCTCCTCTTCAAATCGGCGGCAGACTGTGGGGCGGCGCCCCACGCGCTCGCGGGTGTGTTGACCGGCATGGGCAAAGATGGGGCCGATGGATTGCGCCGGTTGCGCGACCGGGGAGCCACCACCTTTGCCCAAGACGAAGCATCCAGCATCGTTTACGGGATGCCCAAAGCCGCCTGGGAACAGGGCGGAGCCAAAATTCAGGTTTCCCTCGAACAGATCGCTCCGTATATCCTTAGCCGTTGCGATGCCGCCTTCCACTCCACCGACGAAACCGCGCTCAGCGGCTGACCTATGACCGCTCCTGCCAATCACTCCCCCTCCATCCTCATCGTTGACGACGAACCGATCGTGCTCGGTGCCCTCAAGGAAACTCTCGAGCGCGAGCGCTACCAGGTCGTCGCCTGCTCCAGCCCGATCAAGGCCCTGACCATTCTCGAGGAACGGGATTTCGCGGTCATCATTTCCGATCAGAAAATGCCGGATATGCTCGGCCTCGACTTTCTCGTCGAAAGCCGCCGCCTGCGCCCTCACGCCTCGCGCGTCCTGATCACCGCAGTCCTGTCCCTCCCGACGATTGTCGATGCCATTAACAAGGGCGAAGTCTTCCGTTTCGTCGCCAAACCCTGGCTGCGCGAGGAACTGCTCGCGACCGTCCGCAACGCCATTCAGCGCCACGAACTCGTGACGCACAACGAAGTGCTGATGGCCCAGACGCAGCAACTCAACGCCCAGTTGATCGTCGCCAACAGCGAGCTCGAAAAACAACTCTCCGAGGTCGAACAGAAACGCCAGAAGTTGGATGAGTTTAATAGCGAACTCACCACGCGCTACGACAGCTCGCTCGAACTCTGCCGCCGTATTCTCACCGCCTACGACCCCATCCTCGGCGGGCAGGCGAAAGCGCTCGTGGAGTTTGCCGGCAAGATGGCCGAACACGGCTCGTTCTCCGATGCCGAGGCCCATTCTCTTCGTTCGGCTGCGTGGCTGTGCGACCTCGGACTGATCGGCGTTTCGCGCGAACTGCTGCGCACCTTCCGGACCAATCCCAGCCAGCTCACCGATCGCGAACGCGCCACGCTTAACAATCACCCGATCTACAGCCAGACCCTCGCCTCGCTCGTCGACCCGCGCCCCGAAGTGGGTGAAGTCATCCGCGGGCATCACGAGTGCTTCGACGGCACCGGTTATCCCGACGGCATTGCAACCAAGAAGATTCCGTGGGCCGCGCGGTGCCTCGCCGTAGCGGTCGGTTTTGTCGAATCGACTTCCCCAAAGCAAACGACAATCGACACCATTCTCGCCAAGTCTGGCACGAAATACGATCCCGAGGCCGTCCGCCTGTTTCTCAAGGTCACCCAACTCGTCCACCTGCCACGCCAAGTGCGCGAAATCCTGCTGGATGAGCTCGAACCTGGCATGGTTCTCGCCACGGGCATCTACAGCCCGCACGGCCTCTTGCTCATCGGCGAAGGTCAGGCCCTCGGACCGGCGACGATCGCGAAGATTCGCGACCACAACCAGATCGCTCCGATCGCGCAGCGCCTGCTTGTTTACAGCTAAGTTGCACGGCGCTGCCGCGAGGCACCGCGCCTGTTCGCGACGATAAGCCGCCCTGTAATTACGGCGGGCCTTTGACATATAGGTTTCTCGCGGCACGCTTTGGGCAGCATGTCGTCCTCTGAACCGCCTGCGCCGTCCCCCTCCACCCATCCGCGCAATTTGTTCCGCGTGCGAGGCCTCACGAAGCACTACGGCGAAGGTGCCGCACAGGTCCGCGCGCTTGCGGGCGTCGACCTCGATCTCGCCGCGGGAGAACTGGTCGTGCTGCTCGGTCCCTCCGGCAGCGGCAAGACCACGCTCCTCAATCAGCTCGGCGGACTCGATCTGCCCACTTCGGGCGAGTTGTCCTACCGCGACCTCGACCTCACGCGCGCCAGCGAAGCCGAGCTCACGCTCTACCGCCGCGAGTCGGTCGGTTTCATTTTTCAATTCTACAACTTGATCCCGAGCCTGACCGCCCGCGAGAACGTCGCCCTCATCACCGAAATCGCGTCGGATCCATTTTCCCCCGAGGTCGCGCTGGAAATGGTGGGCCTCGGCTCCCGCATGGATCATTTCCCGGCCCAGCTTTCCGGCGGCGAACAACAACGCGTCGCCATCGCGCGCGCCATCGCCAAGCGACCCGACGTGCTCCTGTGCGACGAACCCACCGGCGCCCTCGATGTCCGCACGGGCATCGTCGTGCTCGAAGCGATCGAACGCGTGAATCGCGAGCTGGGCACGCTCACGGTCGTCATCACCCACAATGCCGTGATGGCGGACATGGCGGACCGCGTGATCTATTTCATGGACGGCAATGTGCATCACCAGCGCCGCAACCCGACGCGCGCCGCACCCTCAACGCTGGAATGGTAGACGCCCACCCGCCATGCTCTCGCAACTTGATCGCAAGCTGGTTCGCGACCTGCGCCGCCTTAAAGGACAGGCGACTGCGGTGACGCTGGTGATGGCTTGCGGACTCGCCATGCTGATCATGGCGCGAAGCCTCATCTCTTCGCTCGAGACGACGCTCGCCGCCTATTATCAGACGAATAACTTCGCCGAACTCTTCGTCCCTCTCAAACGCGCCCCCAATTACCTCGGCGCCCGTCTTGCTGAGATTCCCGGCGTCGCCACCGTGCAAACCGGCATCGCGGTGCAAGTCACGCTCGACTTGCCCGGACTCGACGAACCCGCGAGCGGGATGGTCCGCTCCCTGCCCGACCACGGTGAGCCGGAACTCAATCGCTTGTTTCTGCGCCGCGGCCAATGGCTCTCAGCCGGCTCGCGCGGCGAAGTGCTCGTCGGCGAGGCCTTTGCGGTCGCGAATCAACTCCAACCAGACGACACGCTCGCCATGCTGCTCAACGGCCGCCGGCAGACCTTTCGCATCGTCGGCATCGTGCTCTCCCCGGAATACGTCTTCGAATCGCGCCCCGGCACCGCGCTGCCCGACAACCGCACTTACGGCATCTTCTGGATGCCCTACCGGGAGGTTGCCACCGCGTGGAATCTTTACGGCGCCTTCAATTCCGTTGCGCTGACGTTGGAGCCGGACGCCTACGAACCGCCGGTCGTTGCCGCCGTTGACAACTTGCTTCGTCCTTACGGTGGTTTCGGCGCTTATGGCCGCAAGGATCACCCATCTCACATTCGCGTGACGGATGAAATTCGCGTGCTGCGCGTGCTCTCGATCGGCTTCCCCATCGTCTTTCTCACTGTCGCCGCGTTCATGACGAATTCCGTTCTCACCCGCCTGCTCTCCTTGCAGCGCGAACAGATCGCGATTCTCAAGGCCTTCGGTTACACCAATCGCCAGATCGTCACGCACTACCTCAAATTCGCCGCGGTCATTGTGGTCGGCGGCACGGTCCTCGGCACGGTCGGCGGCATCGCGCTCGGCAACGTGCTTGTGGAAATGTATACCCTCTTCTTTCGATTCCCGGATCTGTCCTTCCGCCTCGATCGCCATGCCGTGATCGTCGCGCTCGTGGTCGGGCTCGGCGCGGTTCTCGCGGGCGTTTTCAGTGCGGTGCGCCGCGCCGCCAAGCTGCCACCCGCCGAAGCCATGCGGCCGGAACCACCGGCCAGCTATCGCCCATCGCTGCTTGAGCGCCAAGGCTTGGGCCGGTTCTTCAGCACGTCGTTTCGCATCGCGGTGCGCAACATCGAGCGCCGACCCGTGCAGGCAATGTTCACGGTGGCGGGTCTCGCGCTGGCCACGGCGCTGCTGATTCTCCCCAACACCTTCAAAGCAGGGATCGCGGAGGTGCTCGATTTCCAATGGGATGTCGTGCAACGCCAGGATATGAATCTCGGCTTGGTGGAACCATCGGGCGCGAACATCGCCTATGAACTCGAGCGCCTGCCCGGCGTCCTGCACGCCGAACCGGCTCGCACGGCAGCGGTGCGGATTCATTTCAATGGTCGCAGCCGACAGATCGGATTGCGCAGCCTTGAACCGGGCAGCCAACACAGTCGCGCCATCGATTCCCACGGGCGCGAGATCACCCCGCCACCGGACGGTCTCATCGTTTCCGCCAAATTGGCCGAGGTCTTTGGCGCCAAGCTGGGCGATGAATTGGTCATCGAAGCACTGGAAGGCCGGCGCTCCCAACAGTCCGTGCGCATCGTGGCACTCGCGGCGGATTTCACTGGCATCGCCGCCTACATGGATCGTCGCTCGATCAATCGCTTCCTCGGCGAAGGCGATGTGATCTCGGGCGCGAGCATCACTCTTGATCATTCCCGTCGGGCGGAATTTCTGCGCGCGCTAAAAGGCATTCCTCGCGTCAGTTGGGTCGCCATCAAAGAGACGATGCGCGCGAGTTTCCGCGAAACGACCGCCCGGAGCATGGGCCTCATTCAGACCATCTACCTCACTTTCGCGGTCATTGTCGCCTTCGGGGTCATTTACAACAACGCCCGCATTTCCCTCGCCGAGAGGGCTCGCGAACTGGCGACGTTGCGCGTCATCGGCATGACGCAGCGCGAAGTCGGCGCAATCATCGTGATAGAGCTGGTGATCCTGTCCATCATCGCGTTGCCCGCCGGTCTGCTGATGGGCACTGCGCTCTCCGCCGGCATCATCCAATCGGTCAACACAGAGACGGTCCGGATTCCGCTTATCTTCACACCCTATACCTACACGTTCGCGATCGTGGTCGTCATTATTGCCTCCAGCGCGTCCGCGCTTGTGGTGCTCCGCCAGTTGAAAAAACTCGACCTGATCGGCACCCTGAAGGCCCCCGAGTGATTTTCCCATGAATTCGATGTCTCCCTCCCCCGCCCGCAAGAGTGCGCTGCGGCGCGCGCTGCCCTTCTTGGTTGGCGTGGGCGCGCTCGCGCTCGTTTATTTTGGCTTGCGCCCTCGTCCCGCTGTGGTCGAAACGGCGCGCGCCGTCGTCGGCCCGCTGCGCGCCACCGTGAGCGAGATCGGCAAGACGCGCATCCGGCAACGCTACGTCGTCTCCTCGCCCGTTACCGGACAATTGCAGCGCATCACCTTCAAACCGGGCGACGAGATCCTCGCCAACGAAACCGTCGTGGCCGTGATCGAACCGTTGTCCGCCTCGCCCCTTGACCCGCGAAATCGCGCGCTGGCCGACGCGCGCCGGGACTCGGCACGCGCGATGGTGGAAAAGAGCCGCATTACCCACGAACTTGCGCGCAGCGAGTTGCGCCGCATCGAGCAAATGTATGCGGTCCGCACTGTTTCTCCGCAGGACTTGGAGACCGCTCAATTGCGCGAGACGATGGCCGCGCGCGATCTGGTCGGCGCCGAGGGTTCTCTGCGCCAAGTCGAGGCCGAACTGGCTGAGTTTCGTCCCACTTCTGGGGTCTCCACCAATGCCGTGGAAGTGCGCGCACCCGTCAGCGGAACCGTGCTGGTCGTTTTTCAGGAGAGTTCGCGCGCGGTCACGACCGGCACGCCGCTGCTGGAACTCGGCGATCCGAGCGATCTGGAGGTCGTCGTGGAGATGCTTTCCCGTGATGGCGCCGCGATGGCGCCGGGCGCGGTGGTCGAATTCGACCAATGGGGCGGCCCCACGCCCCTGCAAGGGCGCGTGCGCTTGGTGGAGCCGGCCGCGTTCACGAAGATCTCCGCGCTCGGTGTCGAGGAACAGCGTGTGAACGTGGTCGTCGATATCGTGACCCCGCTCGAGCAACGCCGAAACCTGGGTGATAGTTTCCGCGTCGAGGCGAAGGCCATTGTTTGGGAGAGCAACCACGCCCTCAAGGTGCCGACCTCGGGCGTCTTTCGTCGCGGCAACGCGTGGGCCGCTTTCGTGTTGCGCCAAGGCAAGGCCACCCTCGTGCCCGTGATGGCGGGTCGCAGCAGCGGTGCCGAGATTCAGATTCTCGCCGGCCTGAGCGAAGGCGACGAGGTCATCCTCTATCCCGGCGACCGCATCGTTGACGGCCAGCGGGTGCACGCGATGCAGGTGACACGCTAGGTTGCCCGGCTCCTCGTTTCTCCACCTGCCATCCAATGCCATGGCGGCACCCGCGAACTGGGTCCAAAAATGGATCCCGCCGCAACTATTGGCTGGCCCGATGGCATCCGACCGGCTGATAAAAGACTTCATGACTCTCGACCACGCGCGCACCGCCATCCACACCGCCCTTGCACGAGTGAACTCCGCCTACGGGCAGGTGGTGTTTAACGAGTGGGTGCTTGTCTCCATGCGCGACAACCGCGGTGCCATTCTGGCCTACGAGGGACCTCGAGCCGAAAGCTTCAAACAACGGTTCACGCTCGATATGGCCGGGATGATGAAAGAACTCGCCGGACAAAAACTGAGCGTCGGCGATTTCGCTTTTGCGACCACGGCGGAAGGCACGAACTACGACGGTTGCATGCGGATAGGAGACACCAGCTACCTCTTCTGCAACCATACCGAACGCACCATGGATGATATTCGCGAGAATCCACTCTGGCGGGCCGCGCAAAAACCATGGGTTGAGCTCAGTCAGGTCATTGCCGCCAATCCAGTCGAGTAACCACCACCGCACACTGAAGACCGGCTCAGTCGCCAGTCGGAATGACACTTATTACGTGTCATTCCCGATCGAGCGTTTCGCTCGCGGGTCTCGTCACGCCGCAAGTCCGGCCCAGACAAACCACGCGTAAACCGCGAGGAAGACGCCGCCAGCCCAGCGCGGAAGTCCGCCGAAGATGAGGAGGAACGCACCGTGTGCGACCACGACCCCGATGATCAGCAACAGACCGGTCATAAAAAAGGACGGCACCGCGACCGGCGTGAGCACGGCGAGCAGCCCGAGGCAAAGGGGGATGCAGATGTGACCGTCGCCCACTTGGGAGCTGTAGACGACATCCGCCCGCCGCTTCATGCCCCAGTAGAGCGCGAGCAGCGCATTGGGCAGCACCATCAGCCAACCGCTCAGCCAGCCGAGATTTTCCACACTGATGAATCCCGTCTTCTGCGCCGTGATCCACGCCACGAGCCAGTCGATGCTCTCGTAGAGGAGCCACGCGCACACGATCAGCACCGCCACATCGACATAGAACAGAAAACTGTAGGAAACCTTCTGCCGCACATTGTGCTTCAACACGTCGATCACTTGGAAAGTCTGCCAGAAGAGAAACAGTCCGATCAGGAGAAACCCGTCCTTGCGCGAAAGCTGGGCATCCTCCGCCAACAGCCACGTTGCGCCGGTGAAGAACAATACCGCCGCGATCGTGAGCATCAGCGACAATCGGTTGATCTGCGCGCCCGCCGCAGCCACCGCCGCCTTGGCCCGCGACTTGCCACTCCCGACCGCGCCTCCGGTCACCTGTAATCCCCACAACACCGCAGGCAATCCGAGCAACAGCGTGAGATTGGTGACATTGTTCACGAGATTGTTCGTCAGCGCCTCCACTGCCGGTCCACCTTGCCGCGTGAGAATGAAGACGAAGAGCACATTTCCCAAACCGGAGCAGTAGGGCATCAGCAGCGTGCCCAGCGCCGTGCCCTCGAGTCCGTGATCGAGCATCGCTTCCAACCGCCACAGCATGAGCATCGAGGCGACGAGGAAGATGCAGAGATAGACGCCGGGGTCGGTCAGACCCAGCGACTCAATGAGAGGCGGCAGCACGCACCGGATTCAGGCGGGCCATCCGCCGCCGATCAACACCGAAGGCGACAATGTTGACCGTGCCCACCGCGTATTCACGAAGGGAAGCGCTGGGAGAGGATAGCGGAGACGGCGCGGCGGTCGTGATTCTCGGCCATGGCGGCGGTGAAGTCGGTGGTGGTGTGATGCGCGCGGGTGCGCCAGTGCATGAACAGGCTGTTGGCC
>CAMTVF010000022.1:0-12648 GCA_947085115.1 uncultured Opitutaceae bacterium
ACACCAAGCACCTAAACTGTTAATACCGGGTAACCACACCCGTTTACGCCCATTCATGGACGATCCTAAGCCCGCCAACGAGAGCAACGACCAAGGTCTGAACAAAATCGACCTGACTCAGTTGCAAGATTTCACCTTCGGCACCCAATGGACCGCCGTAAAACCCGTCAGTCCCGGTGGACGACGCGAACGCGACTTTGATCGCGGCGAACGTCGCGATGACGGCAATCGCGGTGCTCCCTCTCGGGATCGGCGCAGCTTTCGCAAACCCGCGGGCGTTCCGGGAAATGAAGGTGCAGCTCCGCAGGGGCAACGCGCGCCATACAGCGATCGCGGTCAGGGCGAGCGCCCGCCGCAAGGCGAGGGCTTTCGCGGCGGTCAGCGTCGGGACTTTCGCGGCGGCGGCGAGCGCGGGGCTCCCATGGAGCGCGGTCCGTATATCAGCCCGTATTTCACAGCCACTTGTTACCCCGAGGATGTCGGCTTCGCCGCAATGGTGAAGGCCGTGCGCGCTTCGTGCCGCACCTTTCAGCTCTTTGAGATCACCAAGGCGGTCTTGGAGAAAAATGATCGCTTCGTGGTCGTCCTCCAACGCAAGGCGGCGGAGAAACCCGAGGCGGGCGAAGGTCAGGCCGAGGGCGAGAAATCCGGCAAATCGAATCCGTTGTTCATGTCGTTCCCGGATCACCTGCCCTTCGACACCGAAGAGGCCGCCATCCAGCACGTGTTGAAGAACAACCTCGCAAACTTCTTTGAGACGCAGGACGTGGAAATCGACGCTCCCAAAGGCAATTTCCCGATCATCAACAAGTGCGGCGTCACGGGCGAACTGCTCGGGCCACCAAATTACCACAAGTATCAGCAGATCATCCAGCAACATCACGCGACCAAGTTGAGTCGGATGTCGTTCGAGCGATTCCGCGACAGCATCGTCTCCGCGCGCGAACCCGAAGTCGTCCAGCAGTGGCTCGAGAAGATGAAGAAGACGACGCGCTACACCTGGAAAACGGTTGCCGTGAAAGCGCATGCTCCCGCCCCGGCCGCTCCGGAAGCACCGGCGGAACCCGCCGAGGCGAGCCCGGCTCCACCGGCCGATGCTTCCGCGGCCTCGGCCGAAGGCGCGGCACCCGAGGCTGCGCCCGAGGGGGCACCAACGCCGGTTGCCGAGGTTCCCGCTGGACCCAGTTTTGACAGCTTCGATGAAGCGCGCGCCTACCTGCTCGCCAACGCCCGCGAGAAAATTGTGCGCGCCGTCGAGAACGTGCGCTTTCACGGCAAGCTCGTGGAAAACCTGCCGCCTGGTGAAATCAAAGCTGCGGTCGAAGGTCACGTGGAACGCCAGCGCCGCTTCCCGCTCGATACCGCGAACGCCCTGCGCGGTCGCCTGCGTCGAGAAGGTTTTACGATTTTCAAGAAGGGCTCGCGTGGCGTTTCCTACGTCTGCGCCGTCAAGCGCCGCTTCCGCGTGCCGGGTCAGGTTTTCTCAGAGACGATTTCGACTCTGATCGATTTCATCGAAAAGAACCCCATGATCCACCTGAAGGAGCTGCCTCAAAAGTTCCTTGGCATCGACCTGACCTTCTTGGCTCCCGTTCCGGCCCCGGAAGGCACGGACGCCGCCCCGGCCCCGGTCCTCACCCTGTCGCAGGAAGACGGCGACAAGCTGCGCAAGATGAACAACGATCTGCGCTGGCTCGTGATGGAAGGCTACGTCACCGAATTTTCCGACGGAAAACTCTTTGCTCCGCCGCCCGTCACTCAGCAGACCGGCAAGAAGGCGGACGAGCATGGCGAAGACCACGACCCGGTGGACTTCCCGGATGCCCCGGCCCCGACTGCCGCGCCAGCCAAGCCAGCACCGGGCAAAGCCGCGAAAGTTGAGGTGGATGCAGCGACCGAGGCCGCGCCAGAGCCTGCCGCTCCAGTTGAAGCGGCTCCTGCACCTGCTGCACCGGTGGCCGACGAACCCGCTCATGGACCGGAGCCCGCAGTGGAATCCGCTGCGGAAACGCCGCCCGTCGAAGAGACCAAATCCGAAGGCCAGCCCTGATCATTTCAAACCCGCTCCACCGAGCGGGTTTTTTTGCCCAATGGGGGACATCGCGGGACGGGCGCAGAACAGGTGCCGGGGCATTGGCCCCGTCGCGAGTTACCGGAGCACGAGGTGATGCCGGCACGTGGCCGGCTGACCGGCCGCCAGCTCTTCGTCGATGAGGGAAAGCGTCAAATGGAGCGCGTTGGCCGGGAGCCACGAGGCGATTTTCTCCGGCCACTCGATCGCCAACACCCACGGGCTGATTAAGAATTCCTCGAGCAGGAGCGCTTCGATCTGCCGCTCATTCTCGAGCCGGTAGGCGTCGAGATGAACCAATGTCCGTTCCGTTCCGCGATGGATCGCGTAAATGGCAAATGTCGGACTGGTGACCTGCTCGTGCACGGCCAGTCCGCGGGCGAGTCCTTGCACAAAGGTGGTTTTGCCAACGCCCATGTCACCGTGCAGGGCGAGCGTCGTATCGGGCGGAAGTGTGGGCGCGAAGGCGGCCGCGAGCGCGCGGGTTTCGGCCGCTGAACTCGTCGTGACCCCGGCGCGAAGCTGTTCGGTGATGCTCAAAGTGCGAGTGGGACAGGCGCGAGCTCAGTCGTGAAGAAGATGCTCGTAGCCGCTGAAATTGGCGAGCTGCACCGTGCCCTCGGGTATGCGGTCTTTCTTGGCGAAGGTTCCGATCAGAGAGAGGCGGAGTCGCGGAAACCGACGTTTCCAGGAGCGTTCGAACTTTTGGAGATCGGCTCGGTAGCATACGACAATCAGGAGCTCGTAATCCTCGCCATCGCCGAGGGCGTGAAAGAGCGGGGTTTGCTTGGTTTCGGCGGCGCATTTGCGTGCGGCGGCACTGATGGGAATGGCGGTGGCGGACAGCGCGGGGGCAAGACCCGCGGGGGTGAGGGAGTGAAGGTCCTTCGCGAGCCCGTCGCTCACGTCCATCATGGCGCAGACATCGCGGCGACCGGCCAGCCAAGCCCCTTCTGTCAATCTCGGCGCAAACCTGTGGTGCCGACCGAGCAATGAGCCGCCGAGCGTTCCGGTGACAAAGATTCGATCTCCGGGCATTGCGCCGCCGCGAGTGATGATGCGCTTGCCAGCCGCTTCCCCATGGAGGGTGAGAAAGGCACCGAAGAATCCGACAGGTCCTTGAGTGATGTCGCCACCGACAATCTTGACGTTGAACCGGTGGGCGGCAGCGGCGAGGCCGCGGTAAAACCCGCGCAGCCACGCGATGCTGGTGTTGGCATCGAGGGCGAGCGAGACCACCGCCGCGAGCGGACGTCCTCCCATCGCGGCAATGTCGCTCAGGTTGCGCTTGAGAAGTTTGGCGCCCGCCGCCCGCGGCGACAGCGTCTCGTCGAAATGCTGGCCGAAGATCACAGGGTCAGTGGTGATGAGCATGGCTTTGCCCGATGCACGAACAACGGCGCAGTCATCGCCAATGCCGAATGGGGCCGCCGGGGAGGTCTTGCCCAGCCAGCGCTTGATTTCTGGAATCAGCCGTTGTTCGCCCAAAGCGGCGACTGATTCAGCCCGAATCGATGTGAAAGGATTCATGTTCCGGGAATACCCGCCAAGATCACGAGGGTGGTGTTCAGGTTGAAAAATCCGTGGGTGATGATTGGCACGCGGATGTCACCGGATTGCTCGTAGGCGATCGCCAGGGCCACGCCGAGCAGGGCGAGCGGCACGAAGCCCGCCAGGTTGCCGTGGAGTGCGCCAAACATCATGCCACTGACCACGAGGGCGATTCCCCGTCCGAAGCGTTGCCGGCAAAACCGGAAGATCACGCCGCGGAAGAGCAGTTCTTCGTTCAACGGAGCCACGACACAGGCGACAAACAGCATGGCGATGAGAACGGCTGGCGACTCCACCTTTCCAAAGATCGCGATCAAGTCCTGCGGGGCATCCGAAAATCCCAGTGCCCGCAACAACGCGGTCCAGCCCAAGCTTGCGAGGGTAAGTGCCGGCAGCGCCAGCAGGAGCGTCGTGAAGCTCCGCTTCAGCAGGGCGCGCGGTTCGAGCCGGTGCTCACGCGTGAAGCGCGGCGGTTCGGTGCCGTAGTCCTGCTGCATGCGGCGCCGGAAAAAATAGAACAGCGGCCAACCGAGCAGCGCCGTGGCGTGAAAGCCCATGCCATGGAGGATCACCTCGAGACCCGCCCGGTCAGTGGCGTTTGCCACCATGTCGCCGAAGACGCGAATGGCCAGACCTTGGCCGATCATGCCGCAGAGCACGATGGCGAGCGCGAGAAGCACCGCCTCATGTCCGCTGATCGACCAGTGGGAAATCCGATAGCGTCCAAAAACCACAGCCCTTGATTCCGGCAACGACAGCACGCGTGCCAGCATCCACGCGCCCACCAGCAGCAGGAGCAATTCAATCGCGATCGTAAGAATCTGATGCGGGGCCAGTGACATGTCTGCCCCGACTGAATCGGTTTCATCGGCAGAGGGAAGCCCCGAGTCAATTTTCAGGCGGACAACGTAATCTGTCCGGTCGTGGTCTCGGTCGACTTCCTGCCCCGACTGCGGATTGGGCGGCTAGCGAACCGTTCCGCTGGCGAAAACCACTCGTCCCCCGACGATCGTGGTCTTTACGCGGCCCGTGAGTTTCTGCAGGTGCCAGGGTGAATTGCGGCTCTTCGAGTGGCCCTGGGTGGCGTCGTAGGCCCACGTTTCCTTGGGATCGAAGACGCACACATCCGCGTTGGCGCCGACCTCAAGGGTGCCGGCGGGCAGTCGCAGGATGTTCGCGGCGCGCCGCGTCATCAGGTCGATCACCTTGCCAAGTTTGAATTTGTTCTGCCGCACGAGCACATCGAGGCACACGGCCAGCGATGTTTCGAGTCCGATGATCCCATTGGGGGCGAAGTCGAATTCGCGGTCCTTCTCGTCCGGCGAGTGAGGGGCGTGGTCGGTGCCGATGCAGTCGAGTGTGCCATCCTTGAGGCCGGCGATGATGGCCTTGCGATCCGCCTCTGTGCGGAGCGGGGGATTCATCTTGAAATGCGTGTCGTAGGTCGCGAGCGAGTCCTCGGTGAGGGCGAGATGATGCGGCGTGGCCTCCGCGGTGATGCGAATGCCGTCCTGCTTTGCGCGGCGCACGAGTTCGACCGACATGGCCGAGCTGATGTGTTGCAGATGGATGTGCGCACCGGAGTAGTGGGAGAGGATGATGTCGCGGGCGACGATGACGTCTTCCGCGGCGTGGGGCCAACCCTTGAGCCCGAGGCGTGTGGAGACGACGCCTTCGTTCATCGCCGCGCCGACGGTGAGCGACTCGTCCTGGCAGTGATCGAGGACGGTGAGATCGAACATGCGCGCGTATTCGACGGCGCGGCGCATCAGCTCGTTGGACTGCACGCAGAGCCCGTCGTCGGTGAGGGCGACGGCGCCGGCGGCCTTGAGTGTGCCGTGCGGCGCAAGTTGTTCGCCCTTCATGCCGACGGTGATGCACCCGGTGGGATAAATGCGCACGGACGCCTTCGCGGCGGCGGCGTTGACGAGGTGGAGGGTGCCTGCGTTGTCCAGCACGGGCGAGGTGTTGGGCATGCAGACGACAGTAGTGAATCCACCGGCGGCAGCGGCGTGCGCGCCGGTGAGCATCGTTTCCTTGTGCGTCTGGCCGGGCTCGCGGAAGTGGACGTGGATGTCGACCAGCCCCGGACACACCACGAGGCCCTTGGCGTTGATGACGCGGGCGGCCTTCTTTTGCGCGCCCGTGAGTTTGGCGACGAACCTGCCATCGATGGCGAAGACATCACCGGGACCGTCCCGCTTGGAGGCAGGGTCGATCACGTGGCCGTTCTTGATCCAGAGAAGCGCGGGCATGGGAATTATTCGACCGGGGCGACGTGCTCGGGCTGGCCGCCGGCGCACAGGTAGAGGACGGCCATGCGGACGGCGATGCCGTTTGTCACTTGTTGCAGGATGACGCTGCGGGAGGAATCGGCGAGCGCGCTGTCGATCTCGACGCCGCGGTTGATCGGACCCGGGTGCATGATGAGCGCATCGGGTTTGAGCCAGGAGGCGCGGGTCTGATTGAGACCGAACATGCTGGTGTATTCGCCGAGCGACGGAAACAGTCCCACGGCCTGCCGCTCGTGTTGGATGCGCAGCAGCATCACCACATCGGCGTCCGACAGCGCGCTGCGCAAATCGTGCGAAACAGTGACGTCCATCGCCTCAAACCAGCGCGGCACGAGCGTGGAGGGACCGACGATCGTGACGTCAGCGCCGAGCTTGGTGAGCGCGTGAATGTTGGAGCGGGCCACGCGGCTGGAAAGGATGTCGCCGAGGATGACGATCTTCCTGCCCTTCACCGAGCCGAGTTTCTCGCACATCGTGAAGACATCGAGCATCGCCTGGGTCGGGTGCTCGTGCGCGCCGTCACCGGCGTTGACTACAGGAATGCCGAGGCGCTCGCTGAGGTAGCGGGGTGAGCCGCTGGCCGAATGGCGCAACACGATCATGTCGGCGTGCAACGCCTGGATGTTCAGCGCGGTGTCCTTGAGTGTTTCGCCCTTGGTGGTGCTGGATTTGTCGGCGTCGAAGGAGACAACTTCCGCGCTGAGCAACTTGGCCGCCATCTCGAAGGAGATTCGGGTGCGCGTGCTCGGTTCGAGGAACAGGTTGACGATGGTCTTGCCGCGCAGCGCCGGCACTTTCTTGACGCGGCGGTCCAGAATGCGCCGGAACGCACCGGCGGCCGCCAGCACTTGTTGAATCTCGTCGCGGGAGAGCTCCTCGATGGTGAGAAAGTGTTTTCGTTTCCAGGGCACGGCGGTTCAGGGTTGGCGTGCGGCGACGTAGGCGAGGGTGGTGAGGCGGTCGCGGTGCGGCTTGCGTGGTTCGAGGTGCACGACGACTTTGTCAGTGTCCGGCACGTCGAGCGTTAGGCCGCAATAAGTGGGGGCGAGGGGCAAGCGGCGACCGCCGCGGTCGATTAGGACGGCGAGTTCGACACTGGCCGGGCGGCCGTGATCGAAGAGTTCGTCGAGCGCCGCTTTCACGGAGCGACCGGAGTGGAGAACATCGTCAACCAGGATCACGGTCGCACCGTTGACGTCCTGCGGGATCATCGTCGGCACAAACTCCTTTGGGATCGGGTGCCGGCCGATATCGTCGCGGTGAAACGAAATGTCGATCGTGCCGCAGCCGCAGTTGACCCCATTTGTGGCGAGCAGGCGTGCGAGACGGGCTGCGAGTTCGATGCCGCCGTTGGCGATGCCGAGCAGCAGCAATTCGGGAGTGGCGCGGTGTCGGCGGGCAATAGCTGTAGCGACGCTGGCAATGGCTGCGTTCAGGCTTTCGGTGTCGTGCTGATTTCGTGGGCCCACGAGAACGTGGTTTTGGGGCCCGGAGAGAACAGCGTAAAGCCCGGAATCAAAAAAAGAGCCGTCGGGCGCGCCAAGATGCGGCAAGCACCATCCAGCGACAGGTGCTTGGTGCCTAGCCATCACTCAGATCGCAGCCTTTTTCAGAGGGAATGTAACCTAATAGGTTACAAGCGGCGATGACCGTATTGGGAGAAGCGTCACGAAGGAGTGCTAGTCGAACAACGTCGGTTCGGCTGGCGGCGGCACGTAAGGGGCGATGCAATCGGGGGCTTCGTGGCGCGGGTTGCTCATGCGTGGATCCACCCGATGACCCGCCATCAGGCTGGCCGGGAAGGGTGCGCAGAGCGCGGTCAATTGCGCGGGATCCAGCGGTTGATCGCCGAGCCAGGCGCGGCCGGTCTCGGTGGTGAGCATCACGGGGCTGCGGTGATGGACCGGTTCGAGCACGGCGTTCGGGGTGGTTGTCACGATCACAAAGGACCGTGGGGCGACGGTGGTCTCCTCCAGCCACAAGCCAGCAAAGAAAAAGGCCGCCCGGTCGCGCCGGAAGAAATAATGGGGCAGGCGCGCCCTCCCGACGTGTTGCCATTCGTAGAATCCGTCGGCGGGCACGAGGCAGCGTCGATGCCTTGCCGCGTCGCGGAACGCACTCTTCGTGAGCAAGGTCTCGCTCCGGGCGTTGGCGAGCGTGAGGGTGGCGCCTTCGGGTTCGCGCGGGGGGAGACGGGAGCCGAACGCGAGCAGCTCCAGATTCAGGGCACCGGCTTGTTGTGTCACCACCGGCATGGGTGTGCTGAGGGGGACATTGTAGCGTGCCAACAGCTCGCCGGTCGTCGTCAGACCGAGCTCGCTGAGCAACTGGCGCAGCGCCTCGACCTTGGAGAGGGAATACCGGTTGCACATGTCCGCGGACATCGGTTGCGCCAATTTTCCCGAGGTGCAATCGAAACCCTGCCTGTGCCGCGAGGGAGTTTTCGAAATAATCCTTGCACCGCCTTGGCTGAACCGTTCACTCCTCGGCTTCGTCGGACCCTTAGCTCAGTTGGTTAGAGCGTTTCCTTGACATGGAAGAGGTCACTGGTTCGAGTCCAGTAGGGTCCACCATCCGCCGCTTTTCCCGGCGGATTTTTTGTTTTCGCGTGCATTCAAGCCCCTGAGCGGTAAACACCTACCCCATGCTGCAGAGTCTCCGCATCCGCAATCTCGCCCTCTTGGAGGAAGTCGAGCTGGAGTTTGAGGCGGGCTTCACGGCGGTCACTGGCGAAACCGGCGCGGGCAAGAGCATCTTGCTCGGGGCCCTGTCGCTTCTGGCCGGGGCACGAGCGGACAAAACCGTCATCCGCCAAGGCGCGCCGGCCTGCGACGTCGAGGCGGCCTTGTTTTTCGCCGATACCCGCAAACTCGATGCGGCCCTCGCATTGCTCAACTTGCCCGCGTGCGATGATGGCGTGCTGATCCTCAAACGCAGCCTGCCGCGCGAAAAGGCGCCGCGCATCTCGGTCAACGGCAGTCTTGCCACGCTGAGTGCGCTTCAGGACCTCGGTGAACAGTGGATTGATTTTCACGGTCCGGGCGAACCCCGCCGTCTGCTCAAGGAAGGTTGCCAACGCGAACTGCTCGACCTTTTCGCGCAAAACGAGGCGGTCCGCGAAAAATACACCGGTCACTTCCGTGCGTGGCGCGACCTGACCGATGAGCGCGCGCGCCTGCTCGGAGCGGAAAAACTTTCCGCCGATCAAGTCGAGTTTCTGAAAACGCAGCTCGCGAAGTTCGACGATCTCGAACTCACCGACGAGGCGATTGCCGCGCTCGAGCGCGACTCCGCCCGCCAGCAGAATGCGCAGGAAATCATGCAGCTCTCCTCGGGACTCTCCAACGGCCTGAGTGGTGACGAGGGCCTGCTTGGCCGGCTCGCCGCGCTGCTGCGTGATGCGCGGCAGTTGGAAGGATTTGATGCCTCGAGCAAGCCACTGGCGGAGCGCTTGCAATCGGTGTCAGTCGAGCTCGCCGATCTCGATGCGGAGTTTTCCTCGCTCGCGACCTCACTTAATTTTGATCCGGAGCAAGCCGAGTCACTGCTGACGAAGATGAATGCGTGGCTCGAGCTGAAGCGGAAGCATGGCACGAAGGTCGAGTCCGTGATTGCCGCAGGCGAAGCGATGCGCCGCCGGCTGGAGTTGCAGGGCGACGTCGAGGGCTCGCTCGCGAAACTCGACCGACAGATCGCGGAGGCCCTCAAGGTTGCGCGCAAATCTGCGGTTGAATTGCGCACCACGCGCGAGAGGGCGGGCGCGAACTTGGAGAAGGCGTCGTCCAAGGTCATCGCGCAACTCGGCTTCAAGAAGGCGGATTTTCGCGTGCGGCTGGTGGCGCTCCCGGAGTTGGGCGTGCACGGCGATTGCGGCGTGGAGTTTCTATTCTCCCCCAACGTCGGCGAAGCGCCGCTGCCGCTCAATCGCATCGCATCGAGCGGCGAACTTGCCCGCGTGATGCTGGCGCTCAAGACCGTGCTCGCGGCGATTGATGACGTGCCGCTGCTGGTGTTCGACGAGGTCGATGCCAACGTGGGTGGTGAGATCGGCCGCATTGTCGGCGAGAAGATGGCCGACATTGCGGAGAAACATCAGGTGCTGTGCGTGACGCATCTCCCGCAGGTGGCCGCGCAGGCAGCGAATCACTTCGTGGTGACAAAGGATCAGAGCGGCGACCGGGCCTCGGTGGCGATCGAGCCGATCCACGCCGACCGCAGGGAGCGTGTCGCCGAGCTCGCGCGGATGCTCGGCGACCGGAGCGCCAAGAGTGCGCTGGCCCACGCCGAGGAGTTGTTGAGGCGCTGATTCTAGATTCAGCAGTTGGAATTGACCACTGAGTCACAGAGGTCCCAGAGAAAACAACTTATGAGAAGCAAGGCGGGGTGGCGATGACTCACCTTCCGGGTGAAATAGTTTTCCCGCTAGTCACTTGAAATTTCCTCTGTGTTCTCCGGGTCTCCGTGCTTCAACTCCTCCATTTAGGCTGACGAGTCCGCTGCGCTTCTTTGGCTGACAAGAAATGCGCATTAGCCGGCAGTGGGCGCGCATGGTTTCGGCTCGGGTCCCGCGGTTCCTTCGCCTAGCTTGGCCCCATGCCGAACGCCGGTTCCACGACCTCCGGGTTGACCTCTTGCCCGGTGCCCTTGTCGCATCAGCGCGAGATTACCATTGGCCACGGCGGTGGCGGGAAGCTGACGCAGGCCCTGCTTGATTCGGTTTTTCGTCCGGCCTTCTCGAACGATGCCCTCGAGGCGCAGCATGATGGCGCGACTCTCGGTGTGCCCGGCGCGGGCCGGATCGCGTTCACCACCGACTCGCACGTGGTTACCCCATTGTTTTTTCCGGGGGGTGACATCGGCAAACTTGCGGTGACCGGCACGGTGAACGATCTCTGCATGTGCGGCGCGATTCCGCGCTGGCTCAGTGCGGGCTTTGTGTTGGAGGAGGGTCTTGCCTTCGAGACCTTGCGCAAGGTGGTCGCTTCGATGAAGGCGGCGGCGGCCGAGGCGGGCGTGTTGATCGTGGCGGGTGACACCAAGGTGGTGGAACGCGGCAAGGGCGATGGAGTTTACATCACCACGGCCGGAATCGGCGTGATTGAAACCCCGCTGGCAATTACGCCCGCGAGCGTTCGCGCGGGCGATGCGATCGTGCTCAGCGGGGATATCGGTCGCCACGGCATGGCGATCATGGCGACGCGCGCGAATCTTTCGTTTGAGAGCGAGATCAAGAGTGATTGCGCACCGTTGGTCGTGCCGGTGCGGGCATTGCTGGCGGCAGGACTCGAAGTGCATTGCCTGCGCGATCTGACGCGCGGCGGTTTGGCCTCGGCACTCGTGGAGATTGCAGAGTCGGCGAAACTGGCACTCGCCATCGATGCGGTGAAGGTGCCCGTGAGCGAGTTGGTCGGCGGGGCCTGTGAGATTCTCGGGCTCGATCCGCTCTATGTGGCGAACGAGGGCCGCTTCATTTGTATTCTACCCGAAGCCCAAGCGGCCCAGGCGGTGGAGATCATCAACCGCACGACACCCGAGGCTGCGGCGGTGGTGATCGGCAGAGTGAAGGCCGGCCCGGCAGGGCAGGTGACGCAGCGCAGCATCATCGGATCCGAGCGGATCGTGGACCGCTTGAGCGGCGAGCAGTTGCCGCGGATTTGCTGAGGGCAGCAGCGCTCAGCTTAGCACCGGCTCCGGCATGCGGCTGCGATAACGGTGGTAGGCGGCGCAGGCGCCTTCGCTGCTGACCATCGGGGCGCCGAGCGGATGCTCGGGCTTGCAGCGCGTCCCGAAGGCCGGGCAGTCGTGAGGCTTCTTCACGCCTCGCATGATCTCGCCGCTGATGCATTCAGTGTGGCCGTGGGTCGCCGATTTCGTGAGCGAAAACCTCTTCTCGGCGTCGAAGGTGGCGTAAAGCGAGCGGACTCCGAGCCCGCTTTGTGGAATCACCCCAATGCCGCGCCAGTCGCGATCCGTGATTTCGAAAACCTGATCGACAATTGCGCGCGCGTGCAGATTGCCCTCGGTGCGGACGGCGCGGGAGTAGGCATTCTCGACTTCGGCGCGACCTGACTCGAGTTGTTTCACGCAAAGCAAGATGCCTTCGAGGATGTCGACGGGCTCGAAGCCGGTGATGACGATGGGGGCCCCGTATTCGCGGGCGATGGGGCCGTATTGTTCGATGCCCATGATGGTGCAGACATGCCCGGCGGCGAGGAAGCCCTGCACGCAGTTGTCGTCCGAGCCGAGCAGGGCCCGCATGGCCGGCGGCACCAGCACATGCGAGGTGAGGATGGAGAAGTTCGCCACTTCATCGCGCGCAGCGAGCAGGACGGACATGGCGTTGGCCGGTGCCGTGGTTTCGAAACCCACGGCGAAAAACACAACCTCCCGGGTCGGATTGGCCTTGGCGATGCCGACTGCGTCGAGCGGCGAGTATACAATGCGCACATCGCCGCCGCGAGCCTTGGCCGTGAGCAGGTCGATGCCGTTGCCGGGCACGCGCAACATGTCGCCGAACGAACAGAGGATCGCGTTGTGCCGGAGGGTCAGGTCGACCGCCTGATCGATGAGCTCGGCGCTCGTCACGCAGACGGGGCAACCGGGCCCGTGCACGAGGGTGATGTTTTTGGGCAGGAGATCATCGAGGCCGAACTTGACGATGGCGTGCGTCTGGCCGCCGCATATCTCCATGATGGTCCACGGTCGCGTGGCGACACGTGCGATGGCGGCCGC
>CAMTVF010000023.1:0-17339 GCA_947085115.1 uncultured Opitutaceae bacterium
CACCCAACCCAACTGATCGCTTGGATTTTTTTTGCGAGCGCCACGTCCTTGGCCGTCACTTTGTTGCCGGCGTCGTGCGTGTTGAGGCGGATGGCGACGCGATGGTAGACGTTGCTCCAGTCGGGGTGGTGGTCCATCGCCTCGGCCTCGAAACCAACCCGCACCATGAAGGACATCGCTTCCTTGAAACTGCCAAACTGAAACGTTCGCACGAGGGCGTCGCGCTCGAAGCTCCAGCCGGTCAATTCGCCCAACGCGGTGGTGATCTCGGAGGGAGTCAAGGGTTGGCTTGCCATATGAAAAGCGTGCCGCGGGCTTCGGCCTTGTCAAACCGCGAGCCCCGACGCTCAATTACCAACCTGCATGACTCCCCCCCCGCCGCCTGCCCGACCCCCGCTGCACGTCGCCATCATCATGGATGGAAATGGACGTTGGGCGAAAGCGCGCGGGCTGCCGCGGCTCGAGGGGCACCGGCGCGGCGTGGAAACCGTGCGCACGGTGGTCGATGCCGCCCGCGAACTCGGCATCCGTTACCTGACGCTCTACGCTTTTTCGGCTGAAAACTGGAAGCGGCCGGATAACGAAGTCTCGGGTTTGATGGGCCTGCTTGATTTTTTCCTCAAACGGGAGCTGAACAACCTGATCAAGGAGAAGGTTCGGCTCCACACCATCGGCCGGATCGACGCACTGCCCGTCAACGTGCAACGCGAACTCGAGCGCGTGAAGGATGCGACCAAGCATTTTACCGAGTGGAATCTCGTTTTGGCCCTGAATTACGGGGCGCAGACGGAAGCCGCCGACGCCGCCCGCGCCTATGCTGAGGCTGTGCGGGCCGGCCAGGAGAATCCCGCCGAGGCCTCATGGGAAAAATTCAGCCGTTACCTTTCCACGGCGGATCTGCCCGATCCCGATTTGCTGATCCGCACCTCGGGCGAAATGCGCTTGAGTAACTTCCTGATGCTGCAACTGGCCTATGCCGAGATGGTCTTCACTCCGACCCTGTGGCCGGACTTCGGCCGGGACGATCTCGTTGCCGCCGTCGATGAATTTGGACGCCGGGAACGGCGATTTGGGGCCACCACCGCGCAAATCAAGACTGGCCCCCGGTAATTCGCCCCGCCTACCCTCGCCTGTGGTATCTCGCATCCTCAGCACCCTCCTCCTTTGGGCCGCCGTCCTTGGCAGCCTCTGGCTTTTCGGACCGCACGCGGCCGTGGCCATCATCACGCTGCTCGCCGCGCTGACGCTGCACGAGTTCTACCAGCTGACGGAGAAAATCGGCTTCCGTCCCTTCCGCTGGATGGCGCTGGGCTTCAGCATTCTCATCACCGCAGGTCCCTACTGCCTCATCACCGAGGATTTTTTCAGCGGGGAGGAATTTGGGGGCTTCGCGCCCGCGTTGCTCGCCTTGGCTTTGGTCGCCAGTTGCATCCGCTGCCTCGGCGAACGCGACCCGACCAACCGCATCGAGTCCGTCTTCGCGACGGTCATCGGCTTGGTCTACGTGCCGTTCATGCTGCATTTTCTCGTGCGGCTGATGCTGCTTTATGATGAACCGACGATGGGCCTGGTGGTCACCCTTTGGGCCGTGGGGGTGTCGAAATTTTGCGACGTCGGCGCTCTGTTGAGCGGACTCGCCTTCGGGAAACACCAGATGTCCCCGAACATCAGCCCGAAGAAAACCTGGGAAGGTGCGATCGGTGGCGTGCTCATTTCGGCGGGCGTCGGCGCCGGTCTCGCGTGGTGGGCGGCGGACTGCTTGCCCGACGGTTTCACGCCTCTCACCGCGGCGCTCGTGGCCCTGCCCTTGGCGATGGTCACCTTCGTTTCGGACCTGATGGAGTCGGCTATGAAGCGCCGGGCCGATATCAAGGACACAGGCAAGCTCATCCCCGGCATCGGTGGAGCCTTCGATCTCACCGACAGTCTGATCCTCACGGCGCCGGTGGCTTATGTGATCTTTCTTTTTCTGAGCTGATCCAGTGGCCGCGCATCTCCCAAAACGTCGCATTGTCCTCCTCGGCGCCACCGGCTCCATCGGGGAGAGCACGTTGCGGGTGATCTCCGCCCATCGCGACCGGCTCGAACTCGTCGGCATCGCCTCCCACGGCCGGCACCAGCGCCTCGCCGAGATCGCGCGCGAATTTGGCGTGAAACACGTCGGACTGTTTGATGACAGCGCCTTGGCTGCAGCCCGCTCGTCGGGCGCTTTTTCTGCCGGCACCGTTTTCTACGGCGGTGCTGCCGGGCTCGCTGAAATAGCCACGCTCGCCGAAGCCGACACCGCGCTGGTCGCTGTTGTGGGCACCGCCGGGCTTGAGCCCGCCTTGGCTGCGATTGCCGCCAAGAAAACGATCGCCCTCGCCTCGAAGGAACTACTCGTCATGGCGGGCAAGTTCGTCATGGCGGCGGCGCGTGCGAGCGGAAGCCAGCTCCTGCCGGTCGACAGTGAACACAACGCGGTTTTCCAGTGCCTGCAGGGTCACCGTGTCGAGGACGTGCGCCGAATCGTGCTGACGGCCTCGGGGGGGGCTTTTCGCGACTGGCCCATCGAACGGCTGGCGAGAGCCACGCCCGCCGATGCGCTCAAGCACCCGAATTGGGCGATGGGACCGAAGATCACGGTCGATTCCGCCACGCTGGCCAACAAGGGCCTCGAGCTCATCGAGGCCCAATGGCTTTTCGGATTGCGCGCCGAGCAATGCGAAGCCGTGCTGCACGCGCAAAGCATCATCCATTGTCTCGTGGAGTATCGCGACGGCTCGATGCTCACGCAGCTCTGCCCGCCCTCGATGACATTTCCGATTCAGCACGCCTTGCTCTATCCGGATCGCGCCCCCTGCCCGACCGACGATGCGCTCAGTCTGCAAAAGTCGTTCACTCTCGATTTTCGTCCGGTCGAAGCGGCGCGTTATCCGATGCTTGGCCTCGCGCAGGCAGCCATGGTCGCCGGAGGCAACGCGCCCGCCATCTTCAATGCCGCCAACGAAGTCGCCGTCGCCGCCTTCCTCGCAGGGCAGGTGCCGTTTCTTGCGATTTCCGGCGTCCTGGAACAGGTTCTCGCCCAAGTGAAAAACACAGAGCCCCAGTCGTTGTCCGCAGTCTTTGAGGCCGACACCGAAGCCCGGCGCGTTGCCCACACCCTAGTCCGCATCTTCAACTCTTCGTCCCGCTAATTTTCATGGAATTGCTTTCGTCCCTGCTTGGCAACGCCTGGTCCATCTTCCTGATCGTGCTGTTTTTCGGCGGTTCGATCTTCGTGCATGAGCTGGGGCATTTCCTGGCCGCGCGGCGGCGGGGCGTGAAGGTCGAACGTTTCTCCATCGGATTTGGACCCCGCATTTTCGGCTGGAAGGGCAAAGATGGCGTTGAATACCGGCTCTCTTGGTTGCCACTAGGCGGTTACGTTTCATTGCCCCAACTCGCCGACATGGGCGAGATCGAGGGCGCGCCCGAGACTGACCGCAGGGCGCTGCCTCCGCTCAGTTACAGCACGAAGATCATCGTTTTTGGCGCCGGCGCCTTCTTCAACATCCTCTTTGCCTTCGTGCTCGCGAGCATCCTCTGGGCCGTGGGCCAACCCACCAGCGAGGACCTCTCGACGACGCGCATCGGCTATGTCGCCCCGACCCTGACGTTGGAAGATGGTGTTACCGTGCCGAGCCCGGCGAGCGAAGCCGGCATCCGGGTCGGTGACACCGTGCGGGCCATCGATGGGAACACCGTCAATGATTGGATGGATTTGTTGCAAACTCTGGTGACCAGCGCCGGTCGCTCCGAGGACGGCCGACGGCGCACCGTCTTCACGGTGGAGCGCGACGGCCAGCTGATCGATCTTACCATTTACCCGCGTCTCTCCGGCGACGAACGCGTGCGCCGCATCGGTGTCCTGGCGGGTTACACGGCCATCGTCGCAGCCGTGCCGGAAAAATCGCACGCTGCCACCCTCGGCCTGAAAGTCGGCGATCAACTCACGAGTTTGAATGGCGCGCCGTTGTTGCATCTCGTCGCGCTGATGGACGTGCTCAACCAGACGGAACCGCAGCCATTCACGCTGGGCATTGAGCGCGACGGTCAGGCGATCGAAATCACCGTGCCCGCCGACCGGCCCGCCGACGCCCGCGGGATCCTTGGCGCCGGGTTCCGCACGCGCGTCGGCTTGCTGCACAAAAACCCCGTCGAACAAATCGGACATCACATCGCGATGACCGTGCGCGTCCTGTGGAGCCTCGTGCATCCAAGTTCGGATATCAATGTCTCGAAGCTCAGCGGTCCCGTCGGAATCGGAAAGATTTTCTGGGACGCCTCGGAGGCCGGATTCCGCTACGTGTTGTGGATTGCGGTGTTGGTGAACGTCAACTTGGCGGTTTTCAACCTCCTGCCGATCCCGGTGCTCGATGGCGGGCACATGCTTTTCGCCACCATCGCCCGGCTGCGGGGCCGCGCGATCCCGCCCAACTTCATTGCCAGCGCCCAAAGCGCCTTCATCGTCCTGCTCTTCGGCATGATTCTCTACGTCAGTTTCTTCGACGTCCGCCGCATATTCCGCGACGTGCGCGGCGATGCGCAGGTCCGCGAGGCGGTGGAAGAACAGAAGAAAACCGAGCCCGCCAAGCCCTGACCCGCCTCCCGGCGGCGGATTGCGTTGATTCTGACTCGCAGCAATGAAGCACGCTTATCAAGTTAGCCGGGAAACAAGCCCGTCCTTCCGCCTACTGCCGTCTGCCCGCCGCTAATCCGATGTCCTACTGCGTTTCCCGTTTTCACACCCGTCGTCGCCCGACCGCTGAGGTCAGGGTCGGCGGAGTCGGCGTCGGCGGAGCCAACCCGATCCGCATCCAGTCGATGACGACGAGCGATACGCAGGACATCGCCGCCACGGTGAAACAATCGATCGCCCTCGCCGAAGTGGGTTGCGAGATCGTGCGCATCACCGCGCCCAATGTGGCCGCAGCCAAATGCCTGCAGGAGATTCGCGCCCAACTGAGCGCGGCGGGGTTTGGCCACGTGCCCTTGGTGGCTGACATTCATTTTCTGCCCAACGCGGCCATGGAAGCCGTCGAGCACGTGGAGAAAGTCCGCGTAAATCCCGGCAACTACGCCGACAAGAAGAAGTTTGCTGTCACGGAATACACCGACGCGGTTTACGAGCAGGAATTGCAACGGTTGCACGACTCCTTCTCGCCGCTGGTCAAGCGCTGCAAGGCGCTCGGTCGGGTGATGCGCATCGGGACCAACCACGGCTCACTCTCGGACCGGATCATGAACCGCCATGGTGACACGCCGCTCGGCATGGTGGAAAGTGCGCTCGAATTTGTGCGGATTGCCGAGTCGCATGGATATCACGACCTCATCCTGTCGATGAAATCCAGCAACCCGAAGGTGATGATCCAGGCCTATCGCTTGCTGGTTGATCGGATGGACCAGGTCCACCATCCCTACCCGCTCCACTTGGGCGTGACCGAGGCCGGCGACGGCGAAGATGGCCGGATCAAGAGTGCCATCGGCATCGGGAGCCTGCTTCTCGACGGTTTGGGCGACACCATTCGCGTATCGCTGACCGAGGATTCGGTTTACGAGATTCCCGTGGCCCGGGCTATCGCCGACAAAGCGATGAGTCTCTGGACGGCGAAAGCCCCCGATGAGGGCGCGCCCGGGCACGACGCGGTTGATCCGTATGTCTTCCAGCGACGCGAGACGACAACGGTGCTGTTTTCCAGGAATTGCGTCGTTGGACCGGGGCAACCGCCGCGGGTCGTCGTCAATATCGGCACCGTCGCGCGCCTGCCGGAGGCAGCGAAACAGCTTTCTGCTCCCCAGCTCAAAGATACCCCCGCCGAGGGTCTGCTCGTTCGCGTGGAAACCCCGAGTGATCTGGCGGAACTGGCCACCACCGTGGAGCACTTGCGCCTTCCGGTGGAGTTTCTCGCCATCGAAGTCGGACCGCTGCTCACCGCCCACGATATCGCACCCGTGCTCGCTGCGGACGGCGGGCGTTTGCTCATCGTGCGCCATTTTCGAGCCGACGATGCGGCGCTGCTCGAACAGTTTGCCGCCGCCGTGCGCACGAAAGGCCATTTTCTCGCCGTGGATGCCTCCGCCGACACGGTCAGCGCTCTCGCCTCAACATTCGCCAAGCTCGGAGACGAACGCCTGGTGTTTACCCAGTCCGACAGCTTTGGAGCCGGTCATGCCGTGGGCGCTTACCGTCGCTTGCGGGAAAGCCTGCGCTCCATCCATTCCAGTGCGCCGGTCTGGATTCGCAACACCGCCGCAACCGCCGTGCGCCATGAGTCGGGATTCCTCAGCAAGTTGCTTGAGGGCAGTTTTCTTTCCGGCAGCTCCCTTTGCGACGGGTTGGGCGATTTGCTCAGCATTGAAACCGAGCCCGATGCCGCGCGCGCCACCAAGTTGGCCTACAACGTCCTCCAAGGCGCCGGCGCGCGCATTTCGAAAGCCGAATTCGTCGCCTGCCCCAGTTGTGGCCGGACGTTGTTCGATCTCCAGACGACCACCCAGCGCATCCGCGCTCAAACCGGACACCTCAAGGGCGTGAAGATTGCGATCATGGGCTGCATCGTGAACGGTCCGGGCGAGATGGCAGACGCCCATTTCGGCTACGTCGGCGGCGCCCCGGGAAAGATCAACCTCTACGTCGGAAAGAACTGCGTCCAATACAACATTCCCCAGGCCGAAGCCGACGCCCGGCTCGTCGCACTCATTCGCGAGCACGGAAAATGGGTCGATCCCGAGCAGCCCCACCAGCTGTCCGTTTCGTCCTGAACGAGAAATTGCGTCTCGAGTTGGTGGCACGCGCGAAATAAACCGTCGCGAAAAAAATCCCGGAATATTTACGCGCCAATTGCCCAAAAAATATTCACGGACGAACGAAAATGAAGCGCTCCGGTGCGGAGAAACGATTTCCTCAGAGTGAAAAACACTTCCCCGCACCGGAGCTTTTTGCGGCAACAAAAAAAGAAAAAAAGTTATCCTCGAATTCCTGTGAACAACTTGTCGGAAAGTTGGCCTTGAAAGGCATTTTTTGATTCACGTTATCTTTGGTTTCTTCTTTAAGTTTTGTTCTCTCGCTCGTTCTTTGCCCCTTCCGTTGCGTTGCACAGGTTGCTTTGTCACTCAGGTTTGCCCTTAGACCCTGCCCATTATGACTTTCTGCTGGTGACTCCACGAGCCCTGCAGAAGTCCGGTCAGAGCCCCATTTTCCCCTTTGAGACACGGACGGCTGGCATCCGCGCGGATTGCGTTGCAAGGGTGCCGAATGAGAGGTGTGAATAACAATCGCCCCCACCCGCCCGCTCATGCCCCTGCATCCAACCCAAGCCAGCCTCTGGGAAACCGTGAAATGCGACCTGAAGGGTCTGTTTCCCGACGACGTTTTCCAGATGTGGTTCGAGCCGATGACCTGCCTCGACGGGACGGAAGATTCGATTGTGCTGGGAGTGCCCAACGACTTCGCGGCGATCTGGGTGCATGACAACTATCTCGATCTGATTTCCCAGCGCCTGCGCCTCACCTCGGGTCGGTTGTTCCATGTTTCGTTGCGCAAGAATGAGCCCAACGGCTCCGCCGTCGCGCTGCCGGTCCGCACGGAGCCCGCCTCCCGCTGCCGCACGAACGGCAAGTCCCGCCCTGTCCGCTACGACGAGCGCCAGGCCATCTCCGGCACGCTCAACCCGCGCAACCTGTTCGAAAACTTCGTGGTCGGCGCCAACAACCAGCTGGCCCATGCCGCCTCGCTCGCCGTGGCGCAGGCCCCCGCGCAAGCCTACAATCCGCTTTTCATTCACGGCAGCACCGGCTTGGGCAAGACGCACCTGATGCACGCCATCGGCCACAGCATCCTGCAGCGCAACCCCGATTGCCGGGTCGCCTACCTTTCCACCGAGAAGTTCACCAACGAGTTCATTCACGCCATCCAGGAAAACTCGCTCACGAAATTCCGGCAGCGCTACCGCCACGTGGACGTCCTCTTGATCGACGACGTGCAATTCCTCGCCGGCAAAGAGCGCATCCAGGAAGAATTCTTTCACACCTTCAACGACCTCTTCGAATCCAGTAAGCAAATCGTGCTGTCCAGCGATCGCCCGGTCACCGAGATCGCCTCGCTAGAGGCCCGTCTGGTTTCCCGCTTCCAATGGGGTCTGGCCGCCGACATCCAGTCTCCCGACCTGGAAACGCGCGTGGCTATCTTGCGCACCAAAACGGCCGCGCTGAAGATCGACATCCCTGCGCCCGTGCTGGAATTCATTGCGCGGCATATCTCGAAGAACATTCGTCGCCTCGAGGGTGCACTGATCAAGGTTTCGAGCTACTCTGCCCTCACCGGCAAACCCCTCGACCTCGCCACGACGGAGCACCTGCTCAAGGACGCGTTGATGGAAGAGGCCCAAAACCGCCTCAACATCGAGGGCATCCAGAAGCGGGTCGCCGATCATTATCAGATCCGCCACTCGGACATGACGAGCAAGCGCCGGCCCAACGCGATCGCCTTCCCCCGCCAGATCGCGATGTATCTTTCCCGCCAACTGACCCGCCACTCCTTGCAGGAGATCGGTGATGCCTTCGGCGGTCGCGACCACGGCACCGTGATCCACGCCATCAAGACTGTGGACAACATGATGGAAACCGACGACTCGGTCCGCGGCAGTGTCGACTTTCTCAAGGCGCAGTTGTCCAAGTAAGGCGCGACAGGAATTCATTAGACGCACACACCAAGAGCAGGCCCGGCGCAAGCCGGGCCTGTTGTGTTTCCCAAGCTGGTCCCGCCCATGTCGATTCCTCTTGTCGCCGACGCTTGTCCTTTCGCGCAAGATCACTACCAATTCGCGGATATCCGTCCTCTCGACCGCGCTTCTTTCCGATGAATCTCACTCCTGAACAAAAACAAACTGTCGCTTCGTGGGTCACCGCCGGTGACAATCTCTCCACGGTTCAAAAGAAACTTCTGGATCAATTCCAGATCACGATGACCTACCGCGACGTGCGCTTCCTCGTCGATGACCTCGACCTCGCACTCAAGGACCGCGCGCCCAAGGTCGACACCAGCGACGTTTCCAAAGCGCCGCCCGCCCGTCCGGCCGCTCCGGTTGAAAGGAAAGCCGCCCCCGGTGCCGAGGGCGACGAAGACGAAATTTCCGGTGATAATTTCCCGGAAGACGAAGGGGTGCCCGCCGCGCCCCGCGCCGCCACCGGCAGTGTCACGGTCGAAGTTGATCGCCTGATTCGTCCGGGCGCCATGGTCAGTGGCAATGTCACCTTTAGCGACGGTGTCAGCGGCAAATGGGCCCTCGATCAATCCGGACGCCTGATGCTGGATACGGGACAACCCAGCTACAAACCGAGCGCGGCCGATGTGCAGGTGTTTCAACGCGAACTCAGCGTCCAGCTCCAACGGCAAGGTTTCTGAGGTTTTCCGTCCGGCGGGCGGCCGCAGCAGCGCCCAGCGACTGCACAGCGCGGCTACAATATCAGCGGGCAGCGGCCATTGACCCCGATGGCTTCCCGGCCAAGCTTTGGCCGATCGGCGGACACGACGCCCGCCGACAATCCACGCTTACCCCGAGGTCTCACATGGAAAAGCTGCGTCATTGGTTCAACTGGGCGGAAGCCCATCCGAAGGTTTGGCTCGATCTTGTCCGGATCTATCTGGGCATCGGCCTGTTCGTTCGCGGGGTGTTGATGTTCGCCAGCTCGCGCGCCGATCACATCACCGAAATGTTGCAACGCTCGGGCCAGCCCTGGCTCCTGTCGGTCGCCCTGCTGCACTATGTTGCCGTCGCGCATTTTGTCGGCGGCATCTTGCTCATCGCCGGATTGCTCACCCGCCTCGCCGCCGGCGTGCAGGTGCCGATTCTGGCCGGGGCGGTGTTCCTCATTCACCGCAATGAAGGACTGCTCAGCGCCAGCCAGTCGCTCGAATTCTCCGCGCTCGTGCTGGTTTTGCTGACGGTGATTCTTGCCGCTGGTCCCGGTCCCCTGTCTGTGGACGGAGAGCCGAAGGCGCAGCTTCCCGCCAACTCTAAACACCCGACTGCATCCGCATAAACCCGGCCTCGTCGATCACGGGCACGCCGAGCTCACGAGCCTTGTCGAGCTTCGAACCCGCTTCGGTGCCCGCGAGCACGTAGCTGGTTTTCTTGCTCACGCTGCCCGATACCTTGCCGCCGGCAGCCTCGATCAGCGCCGATGCCTCGTCGCGCGTAAGCGTCGGCATTGTGCCGGTCAACACGAAGGTCTTGCCGGCAAACAAGGCGCTGCCCACCGCACGTTCCGCCGGAGCCACCGGCCTTACGCCCGCGCGAACCAAATCCAAAATCAGCGCCCGGTTGCGCGGTTCGTTGAAAAATCCCGTGATCGCCCGCGCCATCACTTCCCCAATGCCGGGAATCAAGGTCTGCTTGTTCTCGATGAACTGCTCGAGCTTCGCCTCGGCAAGGCTTTCAATACTGCGGAAGTGACTCGCGATGTCCTTCGACGCCGCAACACCAACGTGTGGAATGCCCAACCCGTGAATCAGGCGCCACAAGTCGCTCGTCTTGCTCGCCTCGATCGCGGCGAGTAGATTGTCGGCAGACTTTTCCACCTTCTTGCCGAGGGTGAGCAGGTCGTCGCGCCGCAGCCGGAAAACATCGGACAGTTCCTTGACCCAACCGCGCGCGACCAATTCGTCGACCATTGCCGTTCCGAAGCCGTCGATGTCGAGCGCCGCCTTTGACGCGAAGTGCGTCAGACGACGGCGAACTTGAGCCGGGCAGTTGGCATTCGGGCACCGCATCGCCACTTCGCCATCAATTTGAATCACGGCGGTCCCGCAAACCGGGCAGACCTCGGGAAACTTGTAGGGCACGCACCGGGGCGCGCGGCGTTTCAAAACAACCTCAATGACGGCCGGTATGATCTCGCCCGCTTTTTCGACCAGCACGTAGTCGCCCACCCGGATGTCCTTGCGCTCGATTTCATCTCGATTGTGCAGCGTGGCGCGCGAAACCGTCGAACCCGAGAGCGTCACCGGTTCGAGTTCGGCCACCGGGGTCAGCACGCCGGTGCGTCCGACTTGCACGGTAATGGCGTTGATACGGGTTTCGGCGCGTTCGGGCTCGAATTTGTAGGCGATCGCCCAGCGGGGCGCCTTGGCGGTGCGACCGGCTTCGCGTTGCAGGCGGAAGTTGTCGAGTTTCACCACGGCTCCGTCTGTTCCGTAACGAAACGCGTGGCGCAACCCGTCCAGACTGCGCACGGCGGCCCAGACTTCGTCGATTCCCTGTGCTGCCCAGAGTCGCTCCACCGTCGGCAGGCCCCATTGCTTCACCACGGCGTGAAATTCGGACTGGGACTCCGCCGCGGCCGGTTCACAAAAACCGGCGCCGTAGAGCACGATCTCGAGTTTCCGGCGCGCGACTTCCTTGGGGTCCAGCAGTTTGATGGTGCCCGCCGCGAGGTTGCGCGGGTTGGCATAGAGGGCCTCGCCCTCTTCCTCGCGCTCCTGATTGATGCGCTGAAATTCCGCCGTCGTGAGGAAGATCTCACCGCGGATTTCGATCACGTCGGGCAGCGCCTGCCCCGCGATCGCCTTCAGTTCCTGCGGCAACGTGCGAATCGTGCGGACGTTCGCGGTCACATCATCGCCCTCCTCTCCGTTGCCGCGCGTAACCGCGCGCACGAGCTTTCCCTGCTCGTAAGTCACGCTCACGGCCAGGCCGTCGATCTTGGGCTCGATGACGTAGGCAAAGTCCTCCCGCTTTAGCTGCTTGACCAGGCGTGCGTGAAACGCCCGCAGTTCCTCCTCGGAGTAGGTGTTGTCGAGACTCTGCATCGGCAGCCTGTGCCGGCAGGTCTCGAAACCCGCCAGGCGATCATCGCCCACCCGATCCGTCGGCGAGGTCGCGACCGCCAGATCCGGAAACTTCGCTTCGAGTTCGGCCAGCTCGGACTTCAGCCGGTCGTATTCCCGGTCATTGATCTCAGGTTTCGCCGCGCGGTAATACAACTCGTCGTGCCGGGTGATTTCGGCGCGAAGTTGGATCAGGCGTGCTTGGGCCGCGGCGGATTTCATACGACGTCGGCATTTGGCGGCATCTGCGCCGTCTTTTCAATCCGGCTCTTTGGGCCCGCGGCCAGCGGCCTTTCCAATACCCGTCGATAAAGGGGCCATCCCGCATAGGTTGCCACCGCCACCGCCGCGCCGAGCGTGTCGGCCACCCAGTCCGCAATCTGCATGGTGCGTCCGGGCGTCATGCTCTGGTGCCATTCGTCGGTTGCCCCGAAAATCGAAACCAGCGCAACAGCCATCCAAGCCCGACGTGCGGTGAATCCGTTTCGCACCACCAGGGTGGCCAGCAGCCCGAAAACGAAAAAATGCGCGACCTTGTCAAAGCCCGTGATGCGGGGACCGGCAATCTCTCCCCGACCGGACGCGACAAAGATCATCCCGGCCAGCAGCAGCGGCCAGACCCATCCCCGCCATCCCGATTGTGAGGGGAAACGCATGCCGCAGCCTAACTGGTCGGGGCACGGGGGGCACAAGGGTAAATCAGACCAACGCCCGATTCTTCCCGCGAACACTAATACCCTGCCCCAATGCTTGCGAGCGCGCCGCCGGGCGGCCAACCTCATGGCATGGACGTCGTGCTCACCGATCGCAGCATCATCTGGCTTGGAGCCCTGTTTTATCTGGCGGGATTCATTGTCGGCTGCCTGCGCCTTCCCCGGCGCCAGCAACCAGCCGGTGGCCGCACGATGTTGGTCATTTTGCTCGCGTTCGGACTTTCGAGCCAAACGGCCGGGCTCTACCTCCGCGGCATGGCGACCGGCGGGTGTCCGCTGGGGAACCAATTTGAAATCATCCAGTTCGTCGCTTGGTCGGCCATGGTGCTCTACTTTATCGTCGGTCCGGCTTTTCGCGTCAGTTTGCTTGGCCTGTTCACCTCGGGTTACGCGGCCAGCCTCGCGACCATCTCGCTGCTCATACCGCAGTGGGACGCGGTCCGCAACGCGCGGATTTTCCCCAACGCGTGGATTGAGTTTCACGCGGCGCTGGCGGTCTTCAGCTACGGTGTCTTTGGCTTGCTCGCGCTGACCTCCGTCATGCATCTGCTGCAGAACTGGGCGCTGAAGCAAAAGCGGCTCGATGGACTTTTCTGGTTTCTGCCGTCGCTGGTGCAGCTCAACCAGATCAATTACCGCATGCTCCTCGCCGGGGTCGGCCTGCTGTCGATTTCGCTCTGCATCGGCGCGGCGTGGTGGGTGCGCGACACCGGCTCCGTTCACTGGCCCAAAATGCTGGTGACACTCGCCGTGTGGTTCGTCTTTTCCGCCGCGCTGTTCCTGCGCTGGCGCGGCAAGCTCTTCGGCACCCGCCTTTCATGGACGTGCGTCGTCCTCTTCATGCTTGCGATGATGTCGCTTGGCCCGGTCACCGCAAACCCGAGCAAACACCCAGCCACTTTGAACCACACGCGCTGAACGATGGACCACGAAGCCCCTGTTCTCGTCCTGCTTGGCGCGAGCCACCACACCGCACCCTTGGCGGTGCGGGAGAAGCTGGCCTTTGACGCGACTCGCACGGCCAATCTCGCCGCCAGACTCCGCACGACCCCGGGCGTGCGCGAATTCGCCCTGCTCAACACCTGCAATCGCGTCGAGCTTTACGGCGTCGCCACGGGAGCCGCGTCCATCGAGGCCGTCCGGCGCACCTTGTGCGAAGTGACCGGCTGCGCCCCCGCCGATCTCGACGGGGTGATCGTGCAACGCGAGAACCACGACGCGATCGGCCATCTGTTCGACGTCGCCTCGGGTCTCGATTCCCAGATCGTCGGCGAAGTCGAGATTCTCGGACAGGTCAAACAAGCCTACGATCACGCCTTGGCGCAGAAATGGACCGGCCCGGTGCTGAACCGGGTCTTCCAAAAGACCTTTCAGGCGGCGAAACACATTCGCACCCACACGGCCATCGGCGCCGGACAGATCAGCATCGCGACGGTGGCGGTCGATCTCGCGGGCAAGATCTTCGGCGAACTTGATCCCGTGAAAATCCTCGTGGTTGGCGCCGGTGAAATCGGACTCAAGACCGCCCAGGCGTTTCACAGCCGGGGAGCCAAATCGATCACCGTCGCCAGTCGGACGCTCGCGAAGGCCGAGGATATCGCCATGGCTGCAGGCGGCTGGGCGGCGAGCATGGCGGAATTGCCGGAGGTGCTCGCGGCCTCCGATGTCGTGGCCAGCTCAACGTCTTCGCCCCACACGGTGATCACGCGGGAGATCACCGCCTTGGCGATGAAACGCCGGGCCGGACGGCCGCTCTTTTTGATCGATCTCGCGCTCCCGCGCGACATCGAGCCCGACTGCGCGACCGTGCCCAACGTCTATCTCTACAATTTGGACGACCTCGCGCAAATCGCTGAATCAAACCTGGCCCAACGCCAGGCCGAAGTCGCCAAGTGTCGCGCCATTCTCGCCGAACGCACGGCACAGTTATGGCCGCAAGTCGCTCATTCCCTCGGCACGGGCGGACCGATCAAGGCTCACGAATGACGCCCGCGTCAAATCCCTGACACTTCAAATTTGAAACGCCGCCGTCGCCGCAGGGTTCCGCGCTTGCCGCTGGAGGCGCCCATGATCGAGAACCCGCATCAGATCCTCCAGCTTGATGGGCTTGGCCAGGTAATCGTCCATCCCCGAGGCTAGACAACCCTCTCGATCCCCCTGCATGGCATTTGCGGTCAGCGCAATGATCCAAGGCCGGACGGCCCTGTCCGGGTAGTCACGCACAAGTTGAGCGGCGGTTTCATGCCCGTCCATTTCCGGCATCTGCACATCGAGGAGAATGATGTCGTAGGTTTGGCGACGGACCGCTTCGAGCGTTTCGCGGCCGTTGCCGACCACATCGGCGGCATAACCGAGTTTGCTCAACATCCGCAAGGCGATGCGCTGGTTCACCGTGTTGTCTTCCGCCAGCAACACCCGCTCGGCGCGGGTGATTGCCGGTGACGCAGGGAGGTCGGGAATAGCCGCGGCCACCGGATGGCCCGCAGAATAATGGGTCGCCACACTGTTGAGCGCCGACGTCAACACTTCCAAGAGCAGGGATGGCTTGACCGGCTTGGTGAGATTCGAGGCGAACAGGTTTCCCTCGACGCGTTGACCAATGGAGGAAAGCAACACCAAGGGGAGCACTTCCGCCGGGACGATTTTCCTGATCTCCTCAGCCAACATCCAGCCGTCCATTTCCGGCATCTGCATGTCGAGCACCGCAAGGTCGAAGCGCCGGCCACTCCGCACGAGTTCGAGCGCGACGAGTGGGTCGCTTTCCGCATGGAGCACCATGCCCCAATTGCGCGCGAGGGTGCCGAGAATGCGCAGATTGGTGGCATTGTCGTCCACGATCAGCAGGTGTTTGCCCTCGACGGAATGGCGACCCGAGTTCACGAACGGCCGTGGTTTGCTGGGCATGGGTTCGATCCGGATGGTGAACGAGAAGGTGGACCCCTTGCCGGGTTCACTTTCCACCCATACACGCCCGCCCATCAGGTTCACCAAACGTTTGCTGATGGCGAGACCGAGCCCAGTGCCACCGTAGCGGCGCGTGGTCGAGGCATCCACTTGGGAAAACGACTGGAAGAGGCGCCCGAGCGCATCCTTGGCAATACCGATGCCCGTATCGCGCACGACAAAGAGCAACTCGGACTCGGCATCGGTGCCAGGCACCGCTTGCACGGACAAAACCACTTCCCCCTTGGCGGTAAATTTGAGGGCGTTGCCGAGCAGATTGATGAGCACCTGCCGCAGTCGCGAGGCGTCGCCGCGCACATTGCCGGGGACTCCATCGGCCACTTCGTAAAGCAGGTCGATGCCCTTCTCCGCCGCCCGCGCCGCCAGCACATCGAGCGCTCCCTCGACGCATTCGCGCACCGAGAATTCCGTCAGATCGAGATCGAGCCGGCCGGACTCGATTTTGGAGAAATCCAGAATGTCGTTGATAATCCCCAACAGCGTATCGCCGCACGACTGGATGGTATCGGCGAGCTCGCGTTGATCTCGGGACAAGGGTCCGTCCAGCAACAGGCTGGTCATGCCGAGCACCCCGTTCATCGGCGTGCGAATTTCATGGCTCATCATCGCGAGGAACTGACTCTTGGCCTGACTGGCGAGATTGGCTTCGCGGGCCAATTGCTGGGCCTCCGTGATGGCGTCTTCCAATTGGGCGTTGAGTCTTTCCGCCTCATCCTTCGCGGCGGCGATTTTCATCTGCGCCTCCTTGAGGGCCGTGATGTCCACCAAGGCGTTCAGCTCCTGCACGGGTTTGCCTGTCTGGTCGCGATACAACCGGCGTGAAAGTTGCGTCCAAGTTGTGGAACCGTCGGGACGGAGGAACCGCTTCTCCATCGTGAAGCGGTCGATCAGTCCGGTGCTCATCTGGGTGACAAGCGCATTATGATACGCGATATCCTCGGGATGCGTGCAACGATCATAGGCGGCGGCACCGAGATCGGCAACCTCCTCGGAAGTCACCCCGGTCAAGCGCACATGCTCCGCGTTGACGATCCGGGTTTCGTCCCGCCCGGGCACGTTGGCCGCGAGGCCCACGGGCACCGATTCGAAGATGAAGCGGAACAATTCCTCCTGCTGCTTCAGTCTTTTTTCCACCGCTTTTTGCTCGGTGATGTCGACCACGGCCGAGACCTCCTGGAGAACGCGGCCCTGCGGATCGCGAAAGACACGAACATGCAGGATGCAGTTGCGCACGGTGCCATCGCGCCGCAGGTAACGCTTTTCGATGGTAAATGAATCCGCCACTCCGCGCAGCAATTTCGACTGGGCCTCTTCCTGCCGCTTCCAATCATCGGGGGGGGTGATCGAGCGAAAGGCCGTCTGGTCCTTCGCCTCTTCCCGGCTGAGGCCTGTCATGCTGAGCACCGCCTCGTTTACCCAGGCTTCCTTCTTCTCGCCATAGTGGACCCAGCTGACCCCCATTGGCAGCGCATTCAAAATGAAGGAATATTGCGCTTCGCGCTGGGCGAGACTGGCCGTCAGGCGCTCCGCGAGCGCGAGTGCGCGGGCGCGGGCGCTGAGGAGCACCCACACGAGCAGAGTGCTCAAGGCGGTCAACAGGCCGCCACCCCAAAGCACGATCGGTGGATAGGGATCGGGGTTTGCCTCATCAAACTGCGGAAGCGAACGGATTTGCATCGTCCAGTTGCGGCCGTGCCAATCCAGCGGCAACATGGCGCTTAGCCCTTCCTGCGTGGCCTTGGAGGAGTTGGTCGACTCGAAGAGAATCCGATGGCTCGCCTGCAAATCGCCATCAATCACGGTGATGGACAGAA
>CAMTVF010000024.1:0-8213 GCA_947085115.1 uncultured Opitutaceae bacterium
AATCAGTGAAATGGTTGAATTGAACGGCTCCATCGGGGCTGAGTAATACAGAGGGCACAGTGAAAACAGCTAATGAGAAGCGATCTGGGGTGGGGATGACTCACGTTCCGGGTGAAATGGTTTCCCCGCTTATCACTTGAAATTCCTTCTGTGTCTCCGTGCCTCCGTGCTTCAACTGCATTTTCTAGGCTCAGTCGATCGCCCACGCCGCTCGCGGTGCCGCGCAAATCTTTGAACGGTAGTTTTCCGGAATCGGTTGCGCCACCATGCCGCCGCGCCCGTCCCCCGCGACGCACACCGCCACGATTTCGCCCTGCGCCAGAATCTTCGGCTCGACCGTGCCGTCGATGATCTTGCGAAACTGAAAAACGCAACTGACGGCGCGCGTGCGCATTTCCTTCACGTAGAGCCTCACTTCAAACGTGTCTCCGAATCGCAGCGGCGCGCGAAAATCGCAGGTGGCGTTGACCCGCGGCCAGCCCACGACCTCGCCGGGCGTGAAGGTCGCCAGCGAAACCCCGACCGAGCGCACAAAGGCCGTCTCGCACGCCTCCATCCAACGAAAGAAATTCGAGAAGTGCGCTATCCCCGCCATGTCCGTCTCGGCAAACTCCACCGTCCGCGTGATCGCATATTCGGATACCATGCGGCCGAGCTTTGGGCCCCCGCCGGCAGAATCAATGCCGGAGATGCCGGTCGCGCGCTGAGGCATCAGCGGGCTTGTGCGGACCGCGCTGAACCCTAAACTGCGCCGCATGAATTCGCTTCCCCGTTGGGTGATCGGACTCGCGCTCGCCAGCGCCGCGATGGCCAACGCCGTCGCTTTTGAAGGCAGGGTCTCGCTCGGCATCAAGAGCGGCCGCGACAAGGAGCAGGTGATCAACTACGCCATGAAAGAAGGCCTCGTTCGCATGGAGTTTTCCTCCGGAGACGGCGAAGGGGCGGCAATGATCATGAACTGGGCCAAACAAGAGATGATCATGCTGATGGTCGAAGAGAAGATGTATATGGTCATGCCGCTCAAGCAGGTCACCCAGGCCGTGGGTGAACGCTCGACCGGCTCCGATCCCAAGATCGAAAAAACCGGCAAGACAGATACGGTCCTGGGCTACCTGTGCGAAGAATATCGTTCCACCGAGGGCGGCGAGACGACCGAAATGTGGGTAACCGACCAACTCGGGGCGTTCATGGGCCTGAGCGGAGGAAACCCACTGGAGGACATGATGGGCAGCTCGTCCGGCAAATCCGCCCAAGCCTCCGGCTGGGAGCGCGCGCTGAAGGGCCAGACCGCTGCGTTTCCGTTGCGCGTCGTCAATCGCGACGCCAAGGGCCGTGAGATTTTCCGCCTCGAAGTGAAGAAAATCGAGAAGGGCCCCCTGCCCGACTCGTTGTTCGTTCCTCCCGCTGGATTCAAAAGAATGAACCTGCCCATGATGGGCGGCTTCGGCGGCCAGGTTCGTCGCGCTCTCAACAAGGGCAAAATGGAAGGGCAAGCCGCCTGAAAACCACCTCCTTGACCCATAGCATGAGAGCTTGACTCAACTAACTCTCACTTATTCGCTTTCCCATTCAGACCTCGGAGTGGTTTCCCCAAGGTTTCACCTACACCAAACAACCGCATCTACACCATGCATAAATCGTTCGTCAAATTGATCGCGCTCGCCGCGATCGCGCTGGGTCTGCTTTCCCAGGCCACCGTGTTTGCACAAGTCATCACGACGTCGTCGTTGACCGGCTCCGTGCTCAATGATCAGGGGGCCCCCCTAGCGGGCGCCACTGTCACCATCGTCCACGAGCCCACGGGCTCCACCAACACGGCGACGAGTCGTGCTGACGGCACTTATGTGGTTCGCGGTCTTCGCCCGGGCGGTCCATACATCATTTCCGCCGCTTCCGCAGGCCTCACGCCCGTTGAAGTCCGCGAGGTTTACCTCGACATTGACCATGGCGCCAACGTCCCCCTGCGCTTGCGCAGCGATGTCGTGCAGCTCGAAACTTTCACCGTCACGGCGAGCGCCGTCGACCAGATGTTCGACCCGAGCCAGACCGGCTCCGGCTCCTATCTTTCCAGCAAGGACATTCGCGATCTGGCCAGCGGTGACCGCTCGATCAACTCCCTTGCCCGCCTCGACCCGCGCATCAGCTACAACCGCGACCCACAGGACCGCGCCATCTCCGTAGGCGGCGTCTCCAATCGCTACAACAGCATCCAAGTGGACGGCGTGAGCGCCTCGGATCCCTTCGGCCTCAATGCCAACAACACCGCGGCCGAGCGCAATGTCATCCCCCTCGATTCCCTCGAGGCTCTCGCGATCAACACCTCGCCCTACTACGCCCGTAACTCCGGCTTCGTTGGCGCGCAGATCAACGCGATCACCAGGAGCGGCGGCAACACCTACAAGGGTTCCATCTACTATACCTACCGCGGCCGCTCTTGGAACGGCTGGCAGATGGTCGCCGATACCATCGACGGCGTCGCCCGTCCCCTCGCCAATTTCAGCGAAGAAACCATGGGTGCCACCTTCGGCGGCCCGATCATCCCCAAGAAACTCTTTTTCTACCTCGCCTACGAGAAGGTTGACGAGGAACGCATTGCGCCATCTCCCATTGTTCGGCTTCCAGAGTCTACAATTAACCAAATCGTTACCGCAGCAACGGCTCTTGGCTTCAAACCCGGCAGTGCAAATCCGCCCGCTGGCAACCAACTCAATGACGACAACCTGCTCGCCAAAATCGACTGGCAGATCAACCGCGAACATCGCGCCAGCTTCCGCTATAACAACGTCGAGTCCAGCCGCCCGACCTTCCCTGGTTTCGGCACAGGCATCGGTGAGAACAATTTCTCGTTCGACTCCTACTGGTATCAACAGGAAATCTCGAACAAGACTTACTTCGGCCAACTGATCAGCCGCTGGTCGGATCGCCTGAACACGGAAGTCTCCGTCTCCCGGAGCGAGTATCTTTCCGAACCGAAAAATAATTCCCGTCAGCCGCAGGTGCAAATCCAGAACATACCGGTCCCGGGTTCATCCAACACGGCCTTCGTTACGTTTGGCACCGAGCTCAGCCGTCACGCGAACCTTCTCAAGGTCGAGACCGACACCGCCGAGATTTTCGCCTCCTATGAGGTGAACGACAACCATACGCTCCAGATGGGCCTGCAATACGAGACCGCCGACGTCTACAATCTGTTCGTCCAAAATGCGCTGGGCAACTATACGTTCCTCACGCTCCAGGAGTTTCTAAATGTCGCAGCCAACAACAACGGCACGCTCCGCTATCGCCAATACACCTACAACCAATTCCTCCCGGGCGTTGAACCGGCTGCGGTGTTCGGCGAGCAGAATGCGGGTTTCTTCGTCAACGATGCCTGGCGCGTCTCGCCGAATCTCAAGATCGATGCCGGCATCCGCATCGACATGGCCGTCCTCCCGGACGCCGTGCCGTTCAATCAGACCTTCGCCACCACCTTCGGCGTTCGCAATGACGCCAGCTACGACGGCAAGAAGATCGTCCAGCCCCGCATCGGCTTCAACTGGCAGCCCGAACTCGACGGCAGGCGGACCATCATCCGCGGCGGCGCCGGTCTCTTCTACGGTCGCGCACCCCGCGTCTGGATTTCGAACAGCTACTCGAACACCGGCATGAACTTCCGCACGTGGACGGCTGGCCATTTGATATCGAACCCAGCTACTGTAATTGTTGCTCAAGGAACCCTTCCGCCTGCGGTTTCTCCCAATCCGGATGCCCAGCCGATCACCGCCAGTGCTCCCCCGGCGATGACCGTCGCGTTCATGGATCCGAACTTCGAGCTGCCCTCGCGCTGGAAGGCCAACCTCGCCATCGAACGCGAACTCCCCTTCTGGGACCTCAAGGCCTCCGCCGAATACGAGATTTCGACCGTCAACAAGGACGTCCAATACACGAACATCAACCTGAACAACACCCGCATGGGGCCCGACGGACGCAAGCTCTACTTCAGCACCTACGCCGCCGCCTCCTCGGGCACGAGCTTGGTCAGCACGCTGTTCACCAACCGCGCGATCAAGCTGAGCAACACCGACAAGGGCGAAAGCCAGACCGTCGTGCTGTCGGTTGAACGCCCGCGGAAGAAGGACGGCTGGTATTGGAAGGCCTCCTACGTCAACACCAACGCCAACGAAGTCCTCTTCGGCACCTCGTCCGTTGCCGCGTCGAACTGGAACTTCCGCTCGATCTTCAATCCCAACGATGAAGAACTCAGCCGCAGCTCCCTCGAGATCCGCCACAAGTTCCTCTTCAACCTCACCAAGGACTTCGAGCTCATCAAGGGCTTCCGCACCACCGCCTCGCTGCTCTATGAGGGTCGCAACGGCTATCCCTACAGCTTCGTCTTCACCAACGACGCCAACGGCGACAGCCAGTCCCAGAACGACCTGCTCTACGTGCCGCTCCGCGCCGGCGACCCCAGGGTGCGCTTCGCGACCACGACCGATCAGGAGAACTTCTTCAGGATCGTTGACCGCTTCGGATTGGCCGAAGGCCAGGCGCTTGCGGCTAATTCCCACCGCTATCCCTGGGTCAACAGCTTCGACCTCAGCCTCAAGCAGGAAGTAAAGCTCCCGGGCTGGCGCCACCGCCTCGTCTTCGGTGCCGATATCCTGAACCTTGGCAACCTCCTGAACGACAAATGGGGCATCATCCGCGGCTCAAACCAGTTCTTCGTGAAACGCGAGGGCGTCGCCAGCTCCGCCTACGACGGCGTGAACAACCAATACGTTTACTCCAACGTGAGCACGGCCCTCGCAAGCGGCACCGACTACAACCCGTCGCTCGGCCGCGGCGAGCCCGCCGCCACCCGCTGGTCGGTGCTCTTCAGCGCCCGCTACGAGTTCTGATCGAACCCGGGCGCACGCGCTCCCAAACCTTCAAGGCGGCTGCGGCAACGCAGCCGCCTTTTTCTTGCCTGCATTCCATTGCTCCGACCATCCGCCGGGATTGCCTTTTCCCCGACCCCACCCATATTTTCCCGGATTGTGATCACGCTGGCCCAGCAAATCGGCGAAACCGCGCACTGCTCCCTCCTGCAGCGCAAGGCCCGCCGCCACCACCTGACCGATCTGACCTCGATCATGCGGCTGGCCGTGGCCCGTGGTGCCCGACACTATGCTTCGGTCTATCCCCCCGCCGGGAGCGATCCGGGCGTGGAGGCCATCAGCCACGAGGAACTGGTCGCGCTCCTCCTGCTCGGCGCACAACCGTTCGAGCCCTTCGCCCTGCGCTGCGCCGCTCAGATAATCACTCTTTGCGACCCGTGCCGGTTGAGCCTGATCGCCCGCCGGGAGCGCGTGAGTCGTCCGCTCGCCCATATCGCCCGCGCCGGAGCCGCGCATGACTCCGGACAGACGGCTCGCTGGCTGGAGTTGCTCCGACTTCTGGGCTCGCCCCTCCCGGTTCCCTCCGGTCGCCTGCCGCACTGGAGCCGGTTTGTTTCCCACAGTGGCATTACCCGTTCCGGCCTCCCTCGCACCGACTGGTTGCACGCCTGCCCGTGAATAATCCGGAGCGAATACTTCAAGCCCTCGACCGCCACCTGCGCCAGCCCACTCGCATCGTGCTTTTTGGCCGCGCCGCCCTGGCTCTGGGCTATGGGGCACAGGGCAGTGCTTTCGGCGTCACGCAGGATGTGGACGCGATCCTGCCCGCGATCGAGATGGCCCGCATCGAGGCCGACCGACAGTTTTGGGACGCCCTTGAGGCGACCAACAAGGAATTGGAACCCACCGGTCTTTACATGACCCACCTTTTTGCCGACGAGCAAGTGGTGCTGACCGCCGATTGGTTTCAAAAGATTGTGCCTGTTCAGTCGAATGTCGCTTTTCGGCACCTCGAATTATTCCGCCCGTCGGGGACCGACCTGATTCTCACAAAGATGATGCGGAACGACCCACAAGACGTGCAGGACATCCGCTTCCTGTTGGCCCAAGAAAAGATCACCGCAGCCCAACTCACGCGAGCCTTTGGTGATGCCCGCGTGCCGTCCGTGCCCGAAATCGTCCATATCTTTCAGGGCATGCAGCCGATCGTATTGTCGATGGCCGTGAGTCACCCGGCCTGATTTGCGGCGCGGCAGCGTGCAAAACGCCCACTCCGGCCAGCCCGGTCGCGCGCGCAACTTTTCAGAACTGTCTCGGCAAAGCTCCCGACCGGATTGGTCAAGACCTGATTTGTGCGATTTTTCCGGCCCCGCCGACTCGTCAGTTTCGCTCTCAAAACGCCTCGCGCGCCGATTTTTTCCCACGCCGGAAGGCCGCGAATTTCGCAGGCGGCTTTGTCCAACAAAAAAGTTCAGGAATTTCGGCGCGAATTAATTGACGCACCCCACCCCTCTACCATTAGTAGTGGCCTTGGTTCCGGGCAGCCACATCCTGTGGTGGTCAATAACGCGTGAGAAACTTCTGGTAACTTCGGTTCGCTAGAACGACTCGGGCGGTTTTATGACCATCGGAGGATGGCTTTGGCCGTCCACGAAGCGCCCCTTCCTCCTCCGTCCGACCCCTTCCCGTATTCGCCATGCTCAAAACATTCCAAGTCGGCACCAAAACCTTCGTTCTGGATCAGGCAAAGGCCGAAGCCGCTTTCGCCGCCAAGATGGTCATCAACGGCCGTCAGGTTCCCTATTTCAACATCCTGCCGCTCAAATACCAGTGGGCCTACGATCTCTACAAAAAGATGAAGGCCAACCATTGGGAACCGGAAGATATCCCGATGGGCAAGGACATCGAACAATGGCGCGACACGGCCGCCGTGTCCGACATCGAGCGTTGGATCATCCGCATGGGCATCGGCTACTTCTCGGCCGCGGAAGGCATCGTGGGCGACAACGTCCAGCACGTCGTCCGCGAGATCGTCACCGCCCCGGAGCTGAAATTGGTCCTCGGCCGCCACGCGCACGAGGAGAACATCCACGCCGACTCCTTGCTCTACATGATTTCCTCGCTCGGCATCAACCCGCACGAGTGCGAGGCGATGTTCGAGGACATCAAGTCGATCGAGCGCAAGAACGAGTTCGTGAACCGCGCCTCCCAAGCCTTGCGTCGCGATCTCGACATGAAGGACCCGGCGAACAAGCGCCTCCTCGCGAAGAACATCTTCATCTTCGGCCAGTGCATGGAGGGCACGCAATTCTACGGCCTCTTCGGCATGGTGCTCGCGCTCTACCGCCAGAACAAATTCCCCGGCATCGGCCAGATGTTCCGCTACACGCTGCGCGACGAGTCCAACCACATCGAACTCTTCCGCGATCTGTTCATGGATCTCGTCGAGGAGAACCGCGAAATCTGGACCGATGAATTCAAGGAAGAGCTCCGCCAGACGATGGTCGAGGCGGTCAACCTCGAGAAGGATTTCATCCGCGACTGTCTGCCCGTGAACGCCGTGGGCCTCGCCGTCGATGAATTCGTCACCTACATCGACTACATCGCCGATCGCCGGCTTGAAGGCTGCGGTCTGGCCCCGCTCAACCCGGGCATCAAGAACCCGCTGCCGTGGCTCGCCGAGATGATGGACATCAAGAAGGAGCAAAACTTCTTCGAGGGTCGCGTCACCGAATACCAGAAATCCTCCGCCCTCCACGGCACCAGCGACGACGAGCTTTGAGGCTCGCTCGCGCGTTTCGTTTCTCTTTTTCACCCTCTGTCAGTTCCTCCCCCCACGCACACCTCCCTGCCATGAATGATGCTTCATCGGTGCACGCCGACCTCGCCCTCAAAAAATTTACCGGCACGCCCCAGGATCAGAAACCCAACTACAACTGGCGCGACGTCCTCCGGGATGACGTGACCGTGCCCGAGGCGGAAGTCCTCTGCCCGCACGGCGCCGAGCGTTTCGACCTGGCCGAGGTCGCCGACACCGTCGGCAAATCCCTCGCCAACCTCCTGCTCGCCCGCGGCGAGAAAGACATCTTCAACGAGAAGAACCAGCGCTTCGTCGCGGACGTCACCCGCGAAGTCGCCACCAATCTCACCAAGCAAGCCCTCAGCCGCGGCCCCCTCCGCGTCACGCTCCACGATCTTTACGTGCTCATCGAGAAAACCCTCGTCGACAACAACGCCCACGACGTCGCGAAATCGCTCCTCCACAAGCGCGCGCAGAAACTCTCCGTCGTCCGCGAAAACCCCAACGTCACCGTCCGCCTCATCCGCCGCAACAACCAGGTCGTGCCGTGGAACGAG
>CAMTVF010000025.1:0-46577 GCA_947085115.1 uncultured Opitutaceae bacterium
GGCGGCGATTTCGGAAAGTTCCCGGTCGGCCGGGACAACGACGACGGAGGCGTTGGTGGCAAACTCCTTGGCCTGGGCGAGAGCCTCGGTTCCCCGTTTGCCTTCCACCCGATAGCAGACCTCGGCCCAGTTCACCGCACTCATCAGCATCGGCTGATGCTTTTCGGAGGCGCGATGCATCAGGGCCTCGACGGTTTCGGCACCGGGTTCGCCGAAAAGCAGCGCCAGCAAGGCGGAGGTGTCGAATACCAGGGCCTTCATTTGCTGCGACCAGACTCAAGTTCGCGGCGCTCGCGGGCACGTTCCTTCGCCCGATCATCCAAGTGTTCCTGCACGGCGGATTTCTCGCCGGGCTTCAATTTGAAGATGCCCCGGAAGGAGCTGATGTATTCCTTGGTGACCGGCTGGACGACAAACCGGCCGTCCTCCTCGGCGAAGTTAAGCCGGGTGCCCTCCTTCAGTCCGTATTTCCGACGGAGACGGGCCGGGATGACGACCTGCCCTTTGGATGTCATGTAGGCGGATTCAGTGCTCATGGTGACCATGGACGAAAAGAAAGACAGTCGCTAAAAGTAAGGCAAGAAAGAATTAGTAGGATAATGTTGCCTGAGGGGGAGTGTATAGCCTTAGGAGGACAAAACGGTTGTCGTGGCATGGCGACGGAAGCATGAGCCAAGGGCGGCGGCGGTCGGGTCCGACCCATCATCTCTGCGTGCTGCCCTGTGTCCGTGGCTAACGTTACTCTGTGAGATTCACTGTCAGGATTTCGCTGATTCCCACAGTGAGTGTAACCTAATAGGTTACAATCGGAGTCGCTCCTTTTTTGCGAGGAACATCACAAAGTAATACCAATACCCTGTTTCGATTCCACGCGACGCACCCGGCGGGTCCGCCCTACCTGCTCCGTGCCCTCTGTGTCTCAGTGGTCCAATCCTTCCACCGTCTCACTCCGTCTTGAGCTGGATGTCGGCGACGAGAATGTGGTCGGCGCAGTTGAAGCGGAAGCGGTGGCGGGTCGTGCCCTTGATCGAGGCAACCTGCAGGTTTTGTCCACGCACGATGGCGGGCAGCGTGAGCTTGCAGGGGAAACCAACATCACACAGCGCGTTTTTGAAGCCGCCGACGGTCATGTTGGTCAATTCGCCGATGGCATCCTGGAGAATCTCCGGACCCAGCCGACGCACTTCGGCAAGACTCATCCCGAGAATCGCGCCGACGGCGAAGCACGCGAAATCGTCGGTCATGCAGAGGTAGATGATTCCATTGGCCTCGCCGACGAACCCCACGTTGCCGATCACTTCGAAGACCGGCGAGGTGACCGCCTCGGTTGAAGGAATGCGATCAATCAGCGTGGCGTTGTTTTGCATCATCGTCCGGCAGACATCTTGCACGGCGTTCGAGATGGATTCTTGGATAAGGACTTCGGAGATTTGGACGGCAGAAGGCATGGTGGCGACGGATGAGAGGCCGCGATTGAGACATCGGATGATTAATCGCTGACTTTAGAGAATATTGCAGACCAGCAAGATACGCGGTTAATTCTAGGGGTTTACGCCTAGGTCGAAGCGTGAGAAATGCGACGGTTCCGGAGAATTGCTGGTCGCAGTGTCGAATGAACCACAAGACCCTTGCCACCGGCCGATGTCGTTTTTGTCGAAGGACTCCAATCACCTTGCGGAGCGTGATCGACCCCGCTGCCAATCTTGAATAGGGTCAGCGTGCCCGATCTATTCTCCCGCAATGACCGATCCACTTTCCGAGCCTGCCGTTCCCTTTGCGTTGATCTACCGGATCGATGCCGAGAACAAAATCTTTATGGGGTGAACGAGCAGTGGTCCGAGTTCGCCCGTGACAATCAGGGTGAGTCGGTGTTGCCCGAGCGTATTCTGGGCAAGGATCTGCTTGATTCGGTATCGGATCCGACCGTGCGGCAGATCTATGAAGCGATCATCAAGCGCGTGCGTGCGGGCGCGGTGGTGCGGTTCAGTTATCGGTGTGATGCGCCGGCGAATCGTCGGGTCTTCGACATGAAAGTCCATTTGCTGGACGAAAGTGGTGCTGAGTTTGTTTCCACCCTGATACATGAGGAAGCGCGCACCTCCGTGCCGTTTTTGGAGGCGGGGCGGGTGCGCAATCAAAGCCTGCTGCGCGTTTGCAGTTGGTGCCAGATGGTGGCGATCCCCGGTGGGGGGTGGTTGCCTGTGGAAGAAGCGGTGGCCCGGCTCCAATTATTGGAAACAGTGCATTTTCCGGGTATCACTCACGGCATCTGCCCGGCCTGCCATGCCGAGATGATGGCCAAACTCGATCTCCTGTAGGTTTACTTTCGGATTGGGTCACAGAGAACACGGAGTAAGTGGAACCACAGAGCACAGAGGACACAGAGGAATGAACCCAAGACGGTTCTGCTGTAGCCCTGATCCGTGCCTGTGATCTGTGGTCAAAATATTCTTCTGCATTCTTCCGCCTCTGTGCTCTCTGTGTCTCCGTGGTTCAGAACCTTCCGATCCGGCGCCACGGATGACGCGGGTCTCACGGATCAATCCTAGGAGGGGTCACAGAGAACACGGAGTAAGTTGAACATACAAGGCACGGAGGACACAGAGGAATCCAGCACGGAGAACACAGAGGCATGGACGAAATTTTGGATCTGTCGGGTTCCTGATCCGTGCCTGTCCGTGAAGTAATCCGTGGCCAAGGAGCTCCTCCGCTCTCCGTGCCCTCTGTGTCTTGTGGTTTAAATTGACTCCCGCTCCCGGCCGCCCGCGCGCGCCCAAGAAAAAACCCGCGCCAGTGACGGCGCGGGTTTGGGAAACTGACAGGAGCGACGATCCGCTTACTTCTTCGCGGCGCGGGCCTCGGTGATCGCGGCCTGGGCGGCGGCGAGACGGGCGACCGGCACGCGGAAGGGCGAGCAGGAGACGTAGCTGAGGCCGAGTTGGTGGCAGAACTTGACGGAGTCGGGTTCGCCACCGTGCTCGCCGCAGATGCCCAGCTTGATGTCGGGGCGCGTCTGGCGTCCCTTCGTCACGGCGATTTGCATGAGCTGGCCAACGCCGGCCTGGTCGATCGTGGCGAAGGGATTCTTCTTCACGATCTCGAGTTCGGCGTAGTTGGGGAGGAACGAGCCCGAGTCATCGCGCGACATGCCGAGGCAGGTCTGCGTGAGGTCGTTGGTGCCGAAGCTGAAGAACTCGGCGCTCTCGGCGATCTCGTCGGCGGTGAGGGCGCCGCGCGGGACTTCGATCATCGTGCCGACCATGTAGTTCAACTTCACCTTCTGCTCGGCCATGACCTGCTTGGCGACGGAGTGAACGATCTCGATCTGGAGATCGAGTTCCTTCTTGAAGCCGACGAGCGGGATCATGATTTCCGGGCGGACCTTGATGCCTTCCTTCTGCACGAGCGCGGCGGCCTCGAGGACGGCGCGAGCCTGCATGGCGGAGATTTCCGGATAGCCGATGCCGAGGCGGCACCCGCGGAAACCGAGCATCGGGTTGAATTCGTGCAACTGGTGCACGCGCGCGGCGATCTTCTCCACCGGCAGGCCCATTTTCTTCGCGAGGTCGGCCTGTTGTTCCTTCGTGTGCGGCAGGAATTCATGCAGCGGCGGATCGAGGAAGCGGATGGTGGCGGGGAAGCCTTTCAACGCGCGGAAGATGCCGGCGAAGTCGTCGCGCTGGTAGGGCAGCAGCTTTGCGAGGGCGGCCTCGCGGGCGGCGAGCGTCTCGGAGAGAATCATCTCGCGCATGGCGTCGATGCGATCGCCCTCGAAGAACATGTGCTCGGTGCGGCAGAGACCGATGCCTGCGGCGCCGAAGGCGACGGCGTTGTTGGTCTGCTCGGGCGAGTCGGCATTGGTGCGGACCTGCATCTTGGCGGCCTTGGCGCACCACTTCATGAGCTGTTGGAAGCTCTTGAATTTCTCGGTTGCTTGAGCGGCCTTGTTGCCATCGATGAGGCCCGAGATGATTTCCGACGGGGCGGTTTTGATTTCGCCCGCGTAAACCTTGCCCGCGGTGCCATCGATCGAGAGCCAGTCGCCTTCCTTGTAGGTGGTGCCGGCGACGGTGACGGTCTTGGCGGCGTAGTCGACTTCCAGGGCGGCGGCGCCGCAGACGCAGACCTTGCCCATCTGGCGGGCAACGAGGGCGGCGTGCGAGGAGACACCACCGCGAGCGGTGAGAATGCCCTCGGCGGCGATCATGCCGCGGAGATCCTCGGGTGAGGTCTCGACCCGCACAAGGAGGACCTTCAGGCCCTTGGCCGCGGCGACGACCGCGCGATCGGCGTTGAGGTAGATCTGGCCGGAGGCGGCACCGGGGCCGGCCGGGAGACCGGTGGCGATGACGGGGGCCTTCTTCACCTCGTTGAGGTCGAACACGGGGGCGAGCAGTTGGTCGAGCTGGTCGGCCGGGTTGCGCATGATGGCGGTCTGCCAGTCGATGAGCTTCTGCTTGCACATATCCATCGAGAACTTGAGCGCGGCCATCGCGGTGCGCTTGCCGTTGCGCGTCTGGAGCATGAACAGCTTGCCCTCCTGGATCGTGAATTCGATGTCCTGCACATCCTTGAAGTGCTTCTCGAGCGTCGCGCGAACCTTGAGCAGCTCGGCGTAGGATTTCGGCATTTCCTTCTTCAGGTTGATGACCGGCTCGGGCGTGCGGATGCCGGCGACGACATCCTCGCCCTGCGCGTTGATGAGGAACTCGCCGTAGAATTCGTTGGTGCCGTTGGCAGGGTTGCGCGTGAACGCGACGCCGGAGCCGGAGTTGGCACCCGTGTTGCCGAACACCATGGCCTGCACGTTGACGGCGGTGCCCCACTCGGCAGGGATGCCATATTTGCGACGGTAAACAATGGCGCGGTCATTCATCCAAGAGCCGAAGACGGCTCCGGCGGCACCGCGCAGCTGGTCCCAGGGATCGTTGGGGAAGCCGTGGCCGGTGCGCTCTTTGACGAGGGCCTTGAAGCGCTTGACCAGTTCCTGCTGGTCGGCGGCGGTCAGTTCGCTGTCGACGAGATCCCGGTGATAAACCTCGTGCTTGTATTGGTGGATGACGGTCTCGAACGGTTCGTGATCTTCGTCGGGCCGTTTTTGGAGGCCCAGCACCACGTCGCCATACATCTGGATGAAGCGGCGGTAGCAATCCCACGCGAAGCGCGCGTTGCCCGTGGCCTTTTCGAGGGCGAGGACGGATTGGTCGTTGAGGCCGAGGTTGAGGATCGTGTCCATCATGCCCGGCATCGAGTCGCGTGCGCCGGAGCGGACGGCGACGAGGAGCGGCATGCCGTCGGTGGCGCCGAACTTCGTGCCCATGATCTTCTCCATGTTGCGCATGCCGGCTTCCATCTCCGCTTGGAGTGTTGCCGGGTAGGTGCGCTTGTGGGCGTAGTAATAGGTGCAGACTTCGGTCGTGACCGTGAAGCCCGGAGGCACCGGCAGGCCGATGCGCGTCATCTCCGCGAGGTTGGCGCCTTTGCCACCGAGGAGCGGCTTCATCGAGCCGTTGCCATCGGCCTTGTTGGCACCCCACGTATAAACGTATTTGGGCGCCTTGCCGGCTTTGGCGGCGGGTTTCGTGACCGCTTTCCGGGCGGCGGATTTCTTGGAGACCGCTTTCTTGGCGGGCTTTTTTGCGGAGGATTTTTTGGCCATGTTGGGTTAAAAAATGAGAGGTAAACCGACGCTAATATGGAGCGAACAGGGCAATCGTTGCGCGGCGGGGTGTCAACGGTGCACACTTGCGATTTGCACTGCATAATTTGCGCCCCGCCCGCAATGGCCGCAACCCCCGTCCGTTAAGCGAAATGCGCCGAACGCATGAGGGAGGATATGACACTTATCCGCATCCATGCAATAGGAGGCCACCACGAAATACACCAAGCACACGAAAAACGGACCTTCGGTGGAGCGTGTTGACCCCAACACGCTTTCCAAAACGAACCCAACGCGTTGAGGTCAACGCGTTCCACCTCGAACCACAAGATCATGCCTGTATTTGGTGGGTAATACCGACTGAATCGTTACGGCTTATACTCGCTGCGGCGCGGAGGGGATCTGTTGCGAAGCCAAGCCAACCCGCACGGGACGCCGGTCCCGTCTTCGGGCGGCGGGTGATCGGCCACCAAGCCGGGGGTTGCACCGTTCGCGCAAACCTGCATCCAGTTATTTCGCGTGAGTTCACCCACCCCCAGTCCGGATTTCGACGACGAGGAAACGCTTGCCGTTGCGAGCGCCCTGCCGCGCGAAAAACCGATGGGCTTCCTCGATCACCTTGAGGAGTTGCGCGGCACCTTGGTCAAGTGCGCGATCGTCTTTACTTTGATCGTGGTGGTGATCGCGTATTTCCTGAAGGACTTCGCCCACCTGCTGAACCTGCCGCTGGAGAACGTCCGGGCCGAGTATCCGCAGCTCAAGACCGACCTGATCACGAACAGCCCGATGGGCATCTTCAGTGTTGTGATCAACATCTGCGTGACCGGCGGTTTCGTGCTCTCGCTGCCCTTCTTTTTGTTCTTCCTCGGCCAGTTTGTTGCGCCCGCCTTGACGCGGCGTGAACTAAAGGTGCTGCTGCCGACGATGCTGGCCGCGCTCCTGCTGTTTCTCGCCGGTGCGTCCTTCGGCTATTTCATCCTTGTGCCGAGCACGATCCGCGTGGCGTTTGAGTTGAATGAATTGCTCGGCTACACGGTGCTGTGGACGGCGGATAAATATTACAGCCTGCTGATGTGGATGGTGCTCGGGGTGGGGGTCTCGTTTGAGTTTCCGCTGCTCGTCGTGCTCGCAACCTACATGGGCCTTGTCGAAGTTGCCACGCTGAAGAAATACCGCCGGCACGCCATCGTGGGGATGTTCATCATCGCCGCCATCGTCACACCGACGCCGGATCCGGTGAATCAGACGCTTTTCGCGGTGCCGTTGATCTTCCTCTACGAGGGGGCGATCTGGGCCTCGGTCTTTATTGGCCGGAGGAAAAAGAAGACCTAACGTTTACCTGGCGCTCTTCGCGGCGGCGATGATCTTGGTCATCACGCCGGGGTTTTTTTCCAGATAACGGGTCAGCGCTTCGATCGCGCGGAAGGTCTCGGGGCTGATATGGTGCTCCATGCCCTCGACATCGTCGTAGATGATTTTTTCGTCGCCGACGCCGATCACACCCAGAAAATCCGTGAGGAGCTGGTGACGGTGGGCGATCCGGCGCGCCACTTCGAGACCGGTGCTGGTGAGCACCATGCCGCGGTATTTCTCGTATTTGACGAAGCCCTCGCCATCGAGCTTCTGCACCATGGCGGTGACGCTGGCCTGTGAAATCTTCAGCTCGGCGGCGATGTCCACCACTCGCGCGTAACCTTTGCGCGAGATGAGCTGCTCGATTTTTTCGAGGTAGTCCTCCGCGGCGACGGTCGTGCGGGGGCGGGGCGTGGTGGCAGAGCCGGCCAAGGGATTTGCTGCCGGGAGGCGGCAGTTATTTGCGTTTCGAGCGCTGGAAACCCAGAACGGTCTTCAGCATCTGCAGGGCGAGCCAGAACACCCCGGTCATGCATGCCGCGGCGAGCGTGGACCACAGGCGGATCATCGTCGGGTTGTCGGAAGGCACGTGCGATTGCAGTGCGTAGTAGAAAAACACGAAAAAGCCCGCCGACAAAACCATGTCGAACAGGAAACCAACGAATGAAACCCCCTTCTTCTCCGGAGAGGACATGGGGGCAATCGAAGGAGCGGGGCCGGGTTTGTCGAATAGAATTTTCTGCCGCTGCAGGAGGATGTCGATTTCCACGACATCGCTGTCCGGGGCGAAATGAAGCCGCGCGCCGTTCTGGATGAAGACATTGAGCATGGCCTTGTTCTCCCGGCGCACCTGGGCGAAGAGCCGGGGGAGGCCCCGACGGCGACCGAGCACCCTGAGATAGCGGAGCAGCGTGGAGGCCATTCCGAGCCGCCGCTGCGAGTCGTGCACGAGAAAAGCGCACTCTGCGGATTGGTCATCGGGGGCGTGCACGAGCCGGCCCATGGCCCAAAGACGGGATTCGGTGCCGTCCCACCGCAGGCCGAAAATGCCCAAGGGCGTGTCCCGCGAGGAGTCGGCGTGCGCCAGGGCGGCGGCGCGTTCCGGCGTCATGTTCTTGATGAGGTAGCCGTAACGGGCCCGGATACTCTCGCTCGAGAGGGTGGCAAACATCTCCGCGACCATGGCCGCATCCCGTTCGTCGATCAGACGCAACCGGTAATCCTGTCCGTCACGGAGGCGAACAAGGCGGGGTGGCAAGGTGGCAGTGGGGGAGGGAACATTCACCGGCGATCCTTATTTCCAAGCGAAGCGATTTTTTCTAAGCGCTGCAACGATTCCTATTAGACTGCGGCACCTGCGGGAAGTTTATTGCATGGAAGGTTTTTGCTGCTTCAAGTGGTGCCGTGACCTCCACGCACGACAATGCCCGCTCAAGTCGGGAACTGGTCGATCAGCTGAAAAAATCGCAGATTTTCCGCGATTATGAGAAGGCTTTTCGGGATACGACCGGACTGCCCATCAACCTGCGTCCGATCGAGGCGTTCAACCTGCCGCACCACAATGACCCGAAGGAAGCGCCGTTCTGCGCGTTGATGGCGAGCACCAACCAGAGCTGCGCGGCTTGCCTGCAACTGCAGAAAAGGGTCGAGGAAGAGGCGCAAATGGAGCCGAAGACGCTCAAGTGTTTCGCCGGGCTTTGCGATGCTGCGGTGCCGGTGCGCGTGGGCGAAAATCTGGTGGCGTTTCTGCAGACCGGGCAGATTTTTCTCTCCAGGCCGAACCAGCGCGATTTCAAGCGGCTTACGCGCGAACTGGTCAACTGGGGGGTGCAAGCCGACCTGAAGCGGGTGGAAGAGGCCTATTTTCAAACCCGCGTGCTGGAGAAAAAGCAATTCGACGCGGTGCTGCGGCTCCTGACGATCTTCGCCCAGCATCTTTCTTCCATCAGCAATCAGTTGATGGTGTCCGCGCAACAGGCGGAACCGCCGATGGTGACGCGGGCCAAGGTTTTTATTTCGCAACACCAAGACGAGGAAATGTCCCTGCGCCAGGTCGCCGGCGCAGTGAACACGAGCGCGTTTTATTTCTGCAAGATGTTCAAACAGGCCACGGGTCTGACGTTCACCGATTACCTCGCCCGGGTGCGGATCGAGAAGGTGAAGAATTTGCTGATCAATCCGCACAAGCGGATCAGCGAGGCGGCATACGAGGCCGGCTTCCAATCGTTGTCCCAATTCAATCGGGTCTTCCGCAAGATCGTCGGCGAAGCACCGACGGGTTGGCGCGACAAATTGCAGCGTCGCAACGGGTCACCTGCGTAACGCCGGGTGCGGGGAACAGGCGCTGGATTGCCGGTGCTGGCAAACGGCGCAGAGCATATCGATCTCTTTCATCGCGAGGAGGTGGTAGCATGCCAGGATCTCGTCGAGCTCGGCGTCCCGCTTGAGCACCTGTCCGGCGACCAGGTGCAGGGCGAGTTCTCCGGTGGCGAAGTAGGTGAGGAGCGGGTTCATCCCGCACTCGCAATGGCGCTGCAGCGGCACGAGGAGCGAACGGGGATTTACCGCCTGGTGTTTCTGCGCACGAAGGCGGAGGTTCTTGAAGAGGTCGCTCAAGGTCTCGTCCATCATGAACACCAGGGTGTCCGGGTTGCCGAGGGGCGACAACGTCGGCTCGGTTCGCAGGAGGGCTTCCCACTCTCGCTTGAAGGAAGGACGCTGTGCCTCGAGCTGTTGGATCAGACTTTCGTCCACGAGTGCCATCATGCCACCGATTGGCGGGCGCGGCATCGCATAGCTTGGCCTTAGCTGCGCATATCTTTGGCGATCTGGCCGAGGTGCAACCGCGTGACTGCGCATTGTTTGCAACAGACGGCACAGAAATGGCAACGAATGCACAGCTTGCGCGGGGGAATCCTCTATGCTGTCGTTCGACATCTCCACGCCATGTCTGTCATTCCTATAACCGTTTTCTTCAGCCTGCTATTGGTCGGGCTTTTTGTTGTGCTCTTCGTGCGCGAACAACGTCGCCAGCGCTTTGCCAGCTCCGAGCGCGAGTCGCTCTTGCCGCTGGCCGATGAGACGCCGCGGGTTTCCGGGGCCTCCGGCGACCCTGAAACCGTGATCCCTGCCTCCGCCGCGCCGCGCAAGCCGGCGGGCTTTTCCCGTCTGAACGTCACCGCCCGCTGATTTCCCCCATGCAAGGACACAAGATTACCATCGAATTCAACGACAAGATCGTGCGCCAGTTCATGCTGGCCTCCATCATCTGGGGAATCGTAGGCATGCTCGTCGGGGTGCTGATCGCGGCCCAGCTGAATTTCTGGCAGGCGAATTTTAACACGTCATGGCTGAGCTTCGGCCGCCTGCGTCCGCTGCACACCAACGCCGTCATTTTCGCCTTCGTCGGCAACATGATGTTCGCGGGCGTTTACTACTCGTTGCAGCGGCTCGTGAAGGCGCGCCTGGCGAGTGATTTTCTCTCCTCGCTGCATTTCTGGGGCTGGCAGGCGATCATCGTCTCCGCCGTCATCACGCTCCCGCTCGGCCTCACACGCGGCAAGGAATACGCCGAACTCATCTGGCCGATCAACATCGCCGTCGCGGTCATTTGGGTCGTCTTCGCGGTCAACTTCTTCTGGACGCTCGCGAAGCGGAACGAGAAATCCCTCTACGTCGCCATCTGGTTCTACATCGCGACGATCATCACCGTGGCGATGCTCTACATCGTCAACCACCTCTCCATCCCGACTTCATGGGTGCACAGCTACCCGGTGTTTGGCGGGGTTCAGGACGCGCTCGTGCAATGGTGGTATGGGCACAACGCCGTGGCGTTCTTCCTCACCACGCCGATTCTCGGCATCATGTATTACTTCCTGCCGAAGGCGGCGGAGCGTCCGATCTATTCCTACCGCTGGTCGGTCATTCACTTCTGGTCGCTGGTTTTTCTCTACATCTGGGCGGGCCCGCACCACTTGCTGAACACCGCGCTGCCCAACTGGCTGCAGATGCTCGGCGTGACGTTCTCGCTCATGCTCTGGGCGCCTTCGTGGGCCGGCATGCTCAACGGGCTCCTCACCCTCCGCGGCGCGTGGGACAAACTTCGCACCGACCCCGTCATCAAGTTCTTTGCGGCTGGCGTGACTTTCTACGGCATGGCCACCTTCGAGGGGCCGCTCCTCTCCATCAAGTCCGTCAACGCGCTGGCGCACTACACGGACTGGATCGTCGGGCACGTGCACGTTGGTGCGCTCGGCTGGAACGGCTTCATGGCGGCGGGCATGTTCTACTGGCTCGTGCCGCGCCTTTGGAATCGTCCGTTGCATTCCCAGTCCCTGGCCAATCTGCACTTCTGGCTCGGGACGTTCGGCATTCTGCTCTATGTCGGCGCCATGTGGGCCTCCGGCATCTCGCAGGGGCTGATGCTCAGCGCCACCATCGAAGGCGGCACGATCCTCAAGTATCCGAACTTCATTGAGACGTTGAACGCCATTCGTCCGCTCATGCTGCTGCGCGGCATCGGCGGTGCGCTCTACCTCATTGGTTTCCTCATCATGGCGTGGAACATCTGGCAGTCCATCCGCGGCGCCCAGACCGTCAACGGCACGATTGAGGTCTATCCCGAGCCACACGCCGCCGATGAGAAACTCTCCGTCCGCGGCACGATCGTCAACGCCCCCATCGCTTACACCGTGATCACCACCGTCGGTGCCATCATCTGGATGTTCACCAGCGGTTGGCTCAACATTCTCGGACTCCTCGGAACGGTCGCTGTCGCGCTGATGGCCTTCGGCCACTACCAGACGCGCGGCACGAAGTGGGGCGAGTGGTATGACCGCCTGTTGATGAATGCGCTGCCGTTCACTGTGCTTACATTCATTGCCGTCGCAGTCGGCGGCATGATTCAGATCATTCCGATGATCATGGTCGACCGCCACCTCCAGACCGAGGACCGGGTCGCGGAGATCTACACCCCGCTCGAACTCGCCGGGCGCGACATCTACGTGCGCGAGGGTTGCTACAACTGCCACTCGCAGATGATTCGCACCCTCGTGCCGGACGTCATGCGTTACGGCGACTACTCCCGCCTCGGCGAATCAATCTGGGATCATCCCTATCAATGGGGCTCGAAGCGCACCGGCCCGGATCTCGCTCGCATCGGCGGAAAATACAATCACGCGTGGCACCACGATCACATGCTCGACCCACGCTCGATATCCACGGGTTCCAACATGCCGAATTACCCGGAGCTCGCGCAAAACGAAACCGACTACGCCAGCCTCCCGCGCAAGATCGGCGTGCAGCGCACCCTCGGCGTGCCTTACCCCTCGTGGTCCGACAACATGGTCGACACGCTCGCCCGCGAGCAGGCCAAGGAGATTGCCCGCGATCTCCAGGCTCAGGGCCGCTACGTCGATGCCGACAAGGAAATCATCGCGCTCACCGCCTACCTGCAATCCCTCGGCAAGAAATCGGCGCCCCTCGCGCCGACCCAGTAACCGCCGTCTGTCTTACCTGCCCACCAAGAACCCAATAAGGAAACACCACCATGCTCAGTCGCATCATCTACGAAGATTGGCACCTCATTTTCCCGGTTGTCGCCCTTGCCGTGGCGTCACTCATCTACCTCGCCGCCGCCTGGCGCGCCAGCCGCATGAAGCCCGCGCAGGCCGACCGGCTCGCGCGACTCCCGTTCGAGACCGAGTAATCCAGCGAGCCCGTTTCCGGAAGTTCGCGAACCCCGTCCGCGCCGCCGCTTTCCTTTCCACGCATCACTTGCTTCTTCCATGAATCAACATCCGCAACCGCCCCGTGAGGACGGGAACGAAGAACTTCGTCCGCACATTTACGACGGCATTCAGGAGTTCAACAACCCGCTTCCCAATTGGTGGCTCTACCTGCTCTACGGAGTCATCGCGTTCAGCATTGTCTATTGGTTCGCGATTCAGATCGCCCGCATCTCGCCCTCCGATGGTGCGCAAGTGGACGCCGCCATGGCGCAGATTGCCGCCGCAAAGATGTCCTCGTCCATCGACGTTTCCAACGATGACATTTTCTGGGAGATGAGCCAGAATGCCGTCTTCACCAACGCCGGTCGCCAGACCTACAACTCCCTCTGTGTGCAATGTCACCTCGGCAGCATGCGCGGCAAGGGCGAGAATCCCGCCGCCGTCGGCCCGGACCTCAGCGACCGCGCGTGGATTCACGGCGGCACACCCAAGGAGGTATACGTCAGCGTCGCGCAAGGCATCCTGGCCAAAGGCATGCCCGGTTGGGAGCCCGTCCTCGGTCAAAAGAAAACCGCCGAGGTTGTCGCCTACATCCTCAGTCGCCACCAGAAGGGCGAAGAAATCACGGTCGAAATCTCGAAATAGTCAGCACGGGCGGCGTCACGCCATGGACGCTGCCACCCACCTCGCTCAACCCACGCAATGAGCGTAGAGAAAAACACCAACCCAGTTCCGCCACCGGAGCCGTTCCTCCGCACGATGCCGCCCAAGCCCGCACCAGCGAAGTCCGCGGCGCAACGGCATGTGCCCAACCGTGACTCGCTCACGACGGTCAACGAGGATGGCTCGCGTTATTTTCTGCATCCGGCGGATGTGCATGGGCCGTTCATGCGGTGGCGGCGGCACTCGGGGCTGGTTCTGATAGCGATCTACCTGCTCTTGCCGTGGATTCCGGTGCGCGGGCATCCGGCGGTGTTTCTCGATGTGGGGGCCGGGCGTTTCCATTTTTTCGGTTACACGCTCGCGGCGCAGGACGTTTGGTTGCTGTTCTTCGGCGTCACTGGCTTGGGCTTCGCGTTGTTTTTTGTCACTGCGCTCCTCGGGCGCGTCTGGTGCGGGTGGGCCTGCCCGCAGACGGTGTTCCTCGAGCATATCTACCGCCGGATCGAACGGATGATCGACGGGGATGCCCCGACCCGCCGCCAGCTCGACGACGCCCCGCTCAGCGGTCCACTGCTGTTGCGACGGGTCGTGAAACACGTCCTCTACATCGCCGTGTCGTTGATCATCACGCATCTGTTTCTCGCGTATTTTGTCAGCATTCCCGAGGTCTGGCACATGGTGAGTTCGGCCCCGGCTGAGCACTGGGCCGCCTTTGTCTTCGTGTTCATGGCTGCAGGCATTCTGTATTTCAACTTCGCCTGGTTCCGGGAGCAGCTTTGCATCGTCATCTGTCCCTATGGACGCCTGCAATCGGCGCTGACCGATGATCACACGCTGAACATCGGCTACGATGCCAAGCGCGGCGAGCCGCGCGGCAAGGTGGGCACCCCGGATGCCGGTGCGTGCATCGGTTGCAATCGCTGTGTGCAGGTTTGCCCGACGGGAATTGATATTCGCCACGGGTTGCAGCTCGAATGCATCGGCTGTGCGGCGTGCATCGACGCGTGTGACGACATCATGGTCAAAGTGGACCGGCCGAAGGGCCTGATCCGCTACGACTCGCATGTGGGTTTTGGCGGTGGCAAACGGCGCTGGGTGCGGCCGCGCACCCTAGTCTATCTGGTGCTGCTCCTGATTGGCATCACGGTCGCGGGGTTTGCATTTTCATCCGTGAAGCCGGCCAACTTCATGGTCATGCGCATGAGCGGCGCGGCCTATTTCGTCGGACCTGACGTGGTGCGAAACCAGTTCATGGTGCGATTGCTCAACAAGCACAACGACTCGGCCGTTTTCCACGTTTCGCTCGTCGGGCTGCCGGTCGGCGTCATCCAGCATGGCTTCAATGCGCCGGTGACGGTTGAACCGCAGGCCGAGCAAGTCACACCGCTCGTGCTCCTCGTGAATCGCAAGCATTACACGGGCCCTTTCAGGTTCACGCTCCTCGTGCAGGACGCCGAGCGCACGTTCACCCTGTCGCGCGAGGTCGAATTTCTCGGTCCGGACGCGCGCCTGTTAAAGGAGGAGGATCATGAAAAAGGCATCACCCGCTGACGGATCGACGGTCAATCCCAAGGCCGGTCGCTCGCTCTGGTGGTGGGTCGCCGGTGGGTTTATCTTTCTCGCGATTTTGTGGACGGTGTTGTTCTCCGTCGCGTCTCTCGCTGACATCAAGACCGTGCCGGACGCGCCGGCAAAACGCCCGCGAGGCTGACCATGGAACTCGCGGGCATCACCGGTCCTGGCACGGCGTTCATCGCCGGTCTTGTCACCAGTCTCCACTGCGTCGGCATGTGTGGTCCGCTGGCATGCGCGCTCATGCCGGCGACGCGCGACAAATATGATCCGCAGACGATCAGCACGGTCTACCATGTTTCCCGGCTGGCTGGTTACGGCGTGCTCGGTGCGCTGGCGGGCGGAGTGGGGCGGTTGCCGCTCACGTGGTTGAGCGCTGATGTCGCGCGCCACCTGCCGTGGTTGCTCGTGCTGTTCTTCATCGCGGTCGCGGTGCGCTTCGATCAACGCCTGCCGCGCCTCGCGGTGCTCGGGCGCGCCTACGGGTGGGTCTCGAGACGGTTGCGCGGCGGCTCGCGGCTGTCTTCGGCTGCGGCCCTCGGCATTGCAACGCCGCTGCTGCCGTGCGGGCCGCTGTATTTTCTGGTTTCGCTGGCGTTGCTGTCGGGCTCGGCGCTGCGCGGGGCGGAGACGCTGCTCGCCTTCGGACTCGGCACTGTGCCGCTGCTGTGGTTGGCGCAGACAAATTTTCACTGGTTGCGTGCGAAATTCGGCCCCGTGTGGCTGGCGCGCGCGCAGACCATTCTCGCCCTCGCGATCGCCGCCGTCCTCGTCTGGCGGCTGCGCAGCACCCTAGGTTTCGACGGCCCGAGCGTGGACAACTTCGTGTGCTTCTAAGATGACCATTCCGACACAAAAAGACTTGGTGGATGGGCGTGTGCTCACCGGCGCGGGGGTGCGTGGAACTGCCGCGCGCGGCACCGCTCCCATTCACCTTTGCTTGCATTGCGGCGTGCCGCTGGCGACGGCCGCCGCGCGGGAAGCGGGCTTCTGCTGTGCGGGTTGCGCCTACGTGCACCGGCTCGTGCATGAGCACGGCCTCGAGGGTTACTACAAGATCAAGGACGCTGTCATCGCCCCGGCGGACCAGGTCGTGTTCCAGCCGCGCGATTATCTCTGGCTCGCCGAATTGCAGCAACACGCCGAGCGGGATTCCGCCACCCCGGAAATGACGCTGGAGGTGCAGGGCATCTCGTGCGCCGGGTGCGTGTGGCTGATCGAAAAAGTATTCCATCAACAACCCGGGGCACTTTTCATCGAGACCGACGCACAGATGGGGCGGACGCGGATCCGATGGGCGCGCGGGGAATTTGACGCGGCCGGTTTTGCCCGGACGTTGCAGTCGTTCAATTACCTGCTCGGTCCGCCGGGTTCCGAGCCGGCCGTGCTCGAAAGCAAGCTGCTCGTGCGGCGTATCGGGCTGGGCGCGGCGTTCATGATGAACGTCATGCTTTTCGCCCTGCCGACCTATTTCGGCATGGAGGAATCCTTCCCTTACGCGGACCTGTTCGGCACGCTTTCGATGGCCTTTGCCACGCTCAGTGTCCTGACGGGGGGAACCTATTTCTTCGGCCGCGCGCTGCTTGCCCTGCGGGATCGGGTGCTGCACATCGATCTGCCGATCACCGTCGGCATCATCGGCTCCTACGTCGGTTCCGTCTACGGCTGGCTGACCGGCGACCACTCGCTGATTTACTTCGATTTTGTGGCGACGTTCATCGTGTTGATGCTCGTCGGTCGCTGGGCTCAAGTCGTCGCGGTGGAGCGCAACCGGCGCCGCCTGCTCACCGCGCAATCCCGGCCGCACAAGGTCAGCGTTGACACTCCGCGCGGAGCTGTGGACCGGCCTGTGGAAGAAATCGCGGTCGGTGATGTTTTCTCCCTGCGCTCGGGGCAGGTTGTGCCTGTCGAGGCGCAACTCGAGTCAACGGTCGCCACCTTGGGCACGGCGTGGATCAGCGGCGAGGCCGACCCGCGCGAGGTGCGCGTCGGCGCTCGTGTGCCGGCCGGTGCCGTGAATCTCGGCCGGGGCCTCATTCGCTTGCGCGCTGCGCAGCCGTGGAGCGCTTCACTGCTCGCGCAACTGCTGCGGCCGACCGGACGCGATCAATACCGCCACCGCATGATGGAGCGCGTGATTGGAGGTTATTTGATCGGCATCTTTGGCGTGGCGACCCTGACCGCGATCGGCTGGTGGATCACGACCCACGATATTGCGCTGACGTGGGCGGCAGTGACGGCGGTGCTGGTGGTGTCGTGTCCCTGCGCCATCGGTCTCGCTTATCCGTTGGCTGACGAAATGGCGACGGTGGCGCTGCGCCGTTACGGGGTCTTTGTGCGCGAGAACGACCTGTTTCCTCGTCTCAGCCGGATCAGGAAGATCATCTTCGATAAGACCGGCACGCTCACACTTGAGACTCCGGTGCTGGCGAATCGGGAAAAGCTGCACGGGTTGGCGGCACCGGCACGCGCGGCGTTGCTCGCGCTTGTGCGCGACAATCCGCACCCGATCAGCCAGTGTCTCAACGAGACGATCCTTGCGGATGGACTCACGCTCGGCCTGGACCCGATTTTGGCGCCGGTGCGCGAAGAAGCCGGCTACGGTGTTGCGTTGCGCGAGGGGTTTGGACTCTGGTCGCTCGGTCGGCCGGGCTGGCGTGGTGGAGCGGGCGGAGAGTTGCCCGCTCCTGACCAAACAGCGGAAGGCCACGATACCGAGTTCGCCTGCGACGGCGTGGTGCTTGCGCGATTTCACTTCACCGACTCAGCCCGCCCGGGAGCGCGTGCGGAGATCGCGGCGCTGCATGCGGATGGCTACGCCACTTACATCCTGAGCGGCGACCGACGCGCCAAGGTTACGCAGATGGCGACGGAACTCGGTATCCCGGAGGGGCACACGGTCGCGGACGCAACTCCCCGGCAGAAGGCCGACTGGCTCAAGCACGTTGATGACAAGGACACGCTGATGCTCGGCGACGGAGCGAACGACAGTTTCGCCTTCGACGCGGCCTTCGCGCGCGGCACGCCGGTGATCCATCGCGGTGTTCTGGCGGGCAAGGCGGATTTCTACTATCTCGGCCGCGGGCTGGATGGCCTGCGCCTGATGTTCGCCGTCAACAACACACGCCGGCTGACGCAGGGCTGGCTGATCGCGTTCTCGGTCACGTATAATGCCGTCACGGTCACACTGGCGGCGTTCGGCCAGATGAGCCCCTTGATCGCGGCGCTGATCATGCCAGCGAGTTCGCTCTTCAGCCTCGCCCTCGTCGGCGTTGGGATGCGGCGCTGGCTGAAGGTGCAATAACCGCCAACCGGACCGTCCGTTCCCCTGTTTTTTCCCTGCTACCAACGCCCGTGAGGTTTAGGCTTTGGGCGATTGGTATGAGAGAAGGAGAACGATCGATCGCGGCGTCAGAATGCCTGCGGAATCGCGGCGGTGAGGTTGATTGGCGCGCCGTCGGTCACGAGCAGGTTGTCTTCGATTCGCACCCCGCCGAGATGCTGGTGCTGTTCGGCGAGGGTCCAGTTAACGCAGTCCCGGTATTTCTCGCGACGCCCCGGATCGTTGAGCAACGCGGGAATGAAGTAGAGCCCCGGTTCGATTGTCACCGTGTAGCCGGGACGCAAGATCAGGTCCATGCGCAGGCTCTTCAGGCAGGGCCGCGGATCCTTGGAGCGACCGGGTTCGAGTCCGCTGCCGTCACGCACGCCAAGGCCGACCATGTGACCCACGCCGTGCGGATAAAACAGCATGTGCGCCTCCCGTTCCACGAGCGACGCGGGGTTGCCCTTCATCACGCCCATGTCGACGAGACTGCCGACCATGTCCACCGCCGCGCCGAAATGAATGTCCTTCCACTCGGCGCCGTTGACGCAGCGGGCACAGCCGCGCGCATGGGCGTTTTTCACCGCGGCATAAAGATCGCGTTGAAACGCACTCGGCCGGTCGCCGGCCACGTAGGTGCGCGTGACGTCGATGACGTAGCGGTCGAGCTCGGCCCCGGCATCGACCAGAATGAAATCGCCTTCGCGCGCGATGCGGCCGGGTGAGGGCGCACCGTGAAAGACCGCCGCATGGGCCCCGACGCCGATGATGGTGTCGTAGCCGGTCTTGGTGCCACCGCCGCGGAAAAATCCGGCTTCCAGCTCGACCTGCATGCGGCGCTCACTCATGCCGGGCACGAGAAAGGGTTGCAGCGCGGTGTAGCCATCCGCCGTGGCGACGGCGGCGCGGCGCATGAGTTCGAGTTCCCCCTGCTCCTTGGGACTGCGCGCATGACGCAGCGCATCACGGACGCGGGCCGTGGTCGTGGAGTCGGCGTTCACGCCCGCGACCGGAACACCGAGCATGGCGATGCGTCGGCCGGTGCGCGCGGCAAGCCATGCGGGAAGCTGCCTCAAAAATTCGCCGGGCAGTTGCTCCGCGCCGTCCCACACGCGGTCCATCTCCGTGACCTCCGGGACGAAGGACGCCCAGCCGCTCTTCGGATCGAAAGCGATAATCCCGCCGGGCGCCTCGGCGTGCCCCGTCAGGTAGTAATACTCTTGGTGCGCGATGAAGGGCAGCATCGCGTCGCTGATCTCCGGTTTGGCCGGCGCGTAACCGGCACCGACGAGCAGGATCTCGTCCGTGAGATTCAGTGCGCGACCCATGCGTTCGAGGCGGGAAGTGTAGTCGATGCTCATGAGAGGGTGAGGTGGGCGGAGAGTCTGTCCGGCGGGAGAACGAGACAAGCCTTTCGTGTATCGTCCGCCTGCCGCAATAGGGCGTTCCCCGGGCAAGATGGAGTGCCCGGACTCACACCAGTGCCGCACGCAATATCTCCACCGGATGCAGCGCGGTGCGTTGGGTGCCGTCCTTGATTTGATGGCGGCAACTCGTGCCGGGCGCGGCGATGAGGACGTCGGCGGGCGTTTTTCGCACGGTGGGGAAGAGCACGAGTTCGCCGATCTGTTGTGAGAGTTCGAAGTGCTCCGCCTCGTAACCGAACGACCCCGCCATGCCGCAGCAACCACTGGGAATGAGCTGCACCTTGTAGTGAGCGGGCAACTCGAGCATCTTCACCGTCGGCACGAGTGAGGAGAGCGCCTTCTGGTGGCAATGGCCGTGGAGCTTTATGGTCTGCGGCTTCGTGGTGAAGGACCCACGCCTGATCCGCCCCGCTCCGGCTTCGCGCGCGATAAACTCGTCGATCAGCAGCGCGTTCTTCGCGAGGCCCTGTGCAGCGCCCTTCAGGTCGTCCGGCATCAGGTCGGGATATTCATCGCGGAAGCCGAGCAGCGCCGACGGTTCCAATCCGATGAGCGGCGCGTCGCCGGTGATGACGTCCTTGAGCAGCTCGACATTGCGGATGGCAAACGCCCGTGCGTCGCGCACGAGACCTTTCGAGAAATGCGCGCGTCCGCTCTCGACGTGCGCGGGAATGACAACCTCGTAGCCGAGGCGATTGAGCAGCTCGATCGCGGCGATCCCGGCAGGCGTGTCGTTGTAGTTGGTGAACTCGTCGCAGAAGAGGTGAACCCGACCGTGTGGATATGCTCGACCCGCGGGATTGGCGTGCCGCTTATGCCACGCGGCGAGGGTGGTGCGATGGAGCGGCGGCAGGCTGCGCTTCGGGGAGAAACCAGCAAAGCGCTTGATCCATTGCGACAGGACGGGCGCCGCAATGACCCAATTGTAGAGGGCGGGCGCGAGCGAGGCGAGGCGCATGCTGGAGTTGAAACTCGCTACGAGACGCGAGCGCAGCGGCACGCCGTGGGCGTCGTGGTAGTGTTGCTGCCACTCGGCCTTGAGCCGGGCGAGATCAACGTTGGAGGGACATTCGGCTTTGCAGCCCTTGCAGGAAAGACAGAGATCCATCACCTCGGCCACTTCGGCGCTGTCCCACGGATTCTTGAGGTCCTCGGGGTGGGAGAGGACGTGGCGGAGCATGTTGGCGCGGGCGCGGGTCGAGTCTTTCTCGTTGCGGGTGGCCATGTAGCTCGGGCACATCGTGCCGCCCATCAGGTGGGATTTGCGGCACTCGCCGACGCCGGTGCATTTCTCCGCGGCCCGCAACACGCCCTGCGTGGAACCGAAATCGAAGATCGTTTTGTATTCGGGCTCGGCATGGCCGGGCGCGTGGCGCAGCGCGGTGTCCATCGGCGGCGTGTCGATGATCTTTCCCGGATTGAACACACCGTGCGGATCGAAAGCCTCCTTCACCCGCCGCAGCATCGCGTAGCATGCGTCGCCCACCATGAAGCGGATGAACTCACCGCGCAGGCGGCCGTCGCCGTGTTCGCCCGAGAGGGAGCCGCGGTATTTCTTCACCAGGGCCGCGATGTCCGTGCCGATGCCGCGGAACATCCGCAGGCCCTCGGGTGTTTTCAAGTCGAAGAGCGGTCGCGTGTGCAGCTCGCCCGCGCCGGCGTGGGCATAGTAAACGGTGCTGACGCCGTATTTCGATTTCAGGAGCGCGTCGAACTCAGCAATGTAGGCGGGCAGGTCCTCGACGGCCACGGCGGTATCCTCGACGATCTCTCGCGGCTTGGCATCGCCTACGACGTTGTTCATGAGGCCCTGGCCGGCTTTGCGGAGATCCCAGACGCGGGTGCAATCGTCGCCCCACAGCACCGGGAATGCGTAGCCCAGACCGGCGGCGCGCATTTCGGATTCCAGCGCCGCCATTTCCCGCTCGATGTGCGCGCGATCCTCGTGGCGAATCTCGACCACCAGCACGGCACCGGGATCGCCCACGACGAAAAAGCGGTTCTTCGCGTGCTCGAGGTTCGTCTTGGTGCACTCGAGAATGTGGCGGTCGATCAGTTCGCAACCGAACGGCCGATGCCGCATCGCGATCAAGGTGGCGTGGAGCGAATCCTGGATGGTGGCAAAGTGCGCGCAGAGCAGCGCGCCGGGCGGCGGCAACGGCTCGCAGTTGAGCTCGAACTCCATGCCGAGAAACAGCGTGCCCTCGGAGCCGGCGAGCAACCGGCACAGATTGAAGGGCTGGGTCGAGGCCGGATCAAACACGGCGCAATCCATCAGCCGGTCGAGTGCGTATCCGGTGTTGCGGCGTGTGACGGTGGGCTTCGGGAAATTGTCGTGGATGAGCTGACGGTTTCCCGCGTCGCCGAGCAGGTCGCGGACGGTGCGATAAATGCGCGTCTCGAGCATGTCGGGCCCGTCGCATTTGGCGGTGAATTCCTCGCGGGTGAGCGGGCCGAAGACGGCCTCGGAGCCGTCGCTCAGGAAACCGCGCACAGAGATGATGTGTTCGCGCGCCGTGCCGTAGATGATGGAATTTGCGCCGCAAGAGTTGTTGCCGACCATCCCGCCAATCATGGCGCGGTTGGCCGTGGAGGTTTCCGGGGCGAAGAAAAGATGGTGCGTTTTTAGCTGGAGGTTGAGGGCGTTGCGCACGACGCCCGGTTGCACGCGCACGCGGCGGTTCGCGGGGTCGGTCGCGAGCACGGCGTCGAGATGGCGGCCGAGATCAACCACGATGCCTCCGCCCACGACTTGACCGGCGAGGGAAGTGCCGGCGGTGCGCGGGATCAGCCCGATGTGGTGTTGGTTGGCGAAACGGATGAGTTCGCGCACGTCGGATTCGGTGCGCGGAAACGCGACGGCCGTCGGCATTTCCTGATATTCCGAGGCATCCGTCGCGTAGAGCGCCCGCATGACGTGATCGAAGTGCAACTCGCCGCGGAGGCGGCTGGCGAGCTGGGTGAGATCGGCGACGGTAGGTCCGGCGGGCATGAGCGTGAGCATTTGGTAGCGGTGCGGCCGGATTTGGCGAGCCTGCGCATGACTCACGGCGGTGGCTAATCTGTCCTAATGTGGCTGCTAATACCAAACGTCCCGTGGGTTTTGGAACGTGAGGTCACCACGAAACGCACGAAAAGCGGACAGGTGAAGCGTGTTGACCCCAACACGCTTTGCGAAGCGAACCCAACGCGTTGAGGCCAACGCGTTCCACCTCGGATCACAAAACCATTCCGTGCGTTTGGTGTGTTTCGTGGGCAATTCCAGCTTTGGATAATTCCGATTGCACGCGCCAGGAACGAAACAGCTTGGATATGATACAACGGTCCGGTTAACTGGCGACCCAATTGACCCTGCGCCTTCCTCCCGCCGAACCCGGTGGAGGGGCGCGGCTTTCTCCTCCCAACGCCTAATTTATGAAAATCGGAATCGTCGGCGCCGGCAAGATCGGCGCCACCATCGCCACCCTCCTGGAGTCCTGCAAGTTCTGCACCGGTGTCGTCCTCGCGGACGCGCGGACGAACATCGACTTGAAGGGACTGAAGAAGTCCCGGTTCAAGGAGGTCGACGTGAAGGATGCCAAACAGCTCGTCGCGTTCCTCAAGGGCCTCGATGCCGTGGTGAATGCCGCCCCCTTTTATCTGAACCGCGCGATCGCCTCCGCGTGCGTGCCGGCCGGAGTGAGTTACTTCGATCTCAGCGAAGACGTCGAGACGACGAAGTTCATCCGCGAGATCGCGCGGACCTCAAAGGTGACGTTCATGCCGCAATGCGGTCTCGCCCCCGGCGCGATCAACATCGTGGGCGGTTCGCTCGCGGCGTCGCTCGATGATGTGCGGACGTGTGAGATGCGCGTTGGCGCCCTCCCGCTCAACGCCAGCAACCAGATGAAGTATTACCTCAGCTGGAGCACGGCGGGCCTCATCAACGAATATTGCCAGACCGGCGAGGCGCTGCACCACGGTCGCCTGATACCGACCATGTCGCTCGACGGCGTGGAGCGCATCACCATCGACGGCACGGAGTATGAGGCGTTCAACACCTCCGGCGGCGTCGCAACGATGTGCGAGACTTTTGCCGGCAAGGTGCAGGAGCTGAATTACAAGACCATGCGCTACCCGGGTCACCGCGACCTCATGAAGTTCCTGCTGCATGACCTGAACCTCGCTCCGCGGCAGGAACTCGTGACGCAGATATTCGATCAGGAAGTTCCGCAGACGGAGTCCGACGTGGTGGTGTTCTATGTCAGCGTCGTGGGCCGCGAGAAGGGCGGCGGCTTGAAGCAACGCAGTTTTATCAAGAAGATGCATGGCGACGTGATCGCGGGCCGGAAGCTCAACGCGATCCAGCTCACCACCGCCGCCGGCGTGGTCGGTGTGCTCGAACTCCACGCCAAGAAGAAGCTCGGTTCCGGTTTCGTGCGACAGGACTCCATTTCGCTGGAGCAATTCCTCGGCACGCAGTGGGGTGGTCGTGTTTACGGCGACAAGGCCTGATCCACCGGCGACCGCTTTGCTCAATCGATCTCCCAATCCACCCAATTCCTCCCATGGCAAAAATTTCCTCCTCTCCTTCCGTCGCCAAGACGGCCAAGGCGATCTTCCCCAAGCTCGGCCTGGCGCTCAAGTCGCCCAACGCGGGCGCGTTCTGGGGCGCATGGGGTGGGGCGGGTGAGATTCTCGAAAAATGCTCACCGATCGACGGCTCCGTCATCGGTCGGGTGAAACAGGCTTCGGCTGCGGACTACGAGCGGGCGGTGACTGCGGCACACAAGGCGTTTCTGGCGTGGCGCGAGTTGCCGGCGCCGAAGCGCGGCGAAGTGATTCGTTGCTACGGCAATGCCCTGCGTGAGCTGAAGACCGAGCTCGGCCAGTTGGTGTCGCTCGAGGCCGGGAAGATTCTCGCGGAGGGCGAGGGCGAGGTTCAGGAGATGATCGATATCTGCGATTACGCAGTTGGTCTCTCGCGCCAGTTGTTCGGCCTCACGATCGCCTCGGAGCGGGCTGGCCATCGCATGATGGAGACTTGGCAGCCGCTCGGTGTGGTCGGCATTATTTCCGCCTTCAATTTCCCAGTGGCCGTCTGGGCGTGGAACAGCGCGCTCGCCGCCGTGTGCGGCGACACGACCCTCTGGAAGCCTTCCGAGAAAACGCCCCTCACGGCCATCGCTTGCATCAAGATCGCGGAAAAAGTCTGCCGGGCTTGCGGCGTCGATCCGGCGATCTTTGCGTTGGTGATCGGCGATGGTCCGACCATCGGCGAACTCATGACCAACGACCGGCGCGTGCCGCTGGTGTCCGCCACCGGCTCGACCCGCATGGGCCGGCGCGTCGGCGAAGTCGTGGCCAAGCGCTTTGGACGCACGCTGCTCGAACTCGGCGGGAACAACGCCATCATCGTGGCGCCGTCGGCGGATTTGCAGTTGGCGAAGCGGGCGATCCTCTTCGGTGCGGTAGGCACTGCCGGGCAGCGTTGCACCTCGACGCGGCGCATCATCGTGCACGAGTCGATCAAGGATGAATTGGTCGCCTCCCTCGTGTCGGCCTACCGTCAACTGCCGATCGGCGATCCGCTCAGGTCCACGACGCTGGTCGGTCCGTTGATCGACGCCCTGGCGTTGCAAGCCATGCAGACCACGATTGCCGAGGCGAAGAAGTCGGGTGGCCGTGTCCTCATCGGCGGTGAGCGCCTGACCGGAAAACAATACGCCGGCGGCAACTACGTGACGCCGTGCATCATCGAGGCACAGAACGAATGGCCGGTGGTCCAGCACGAGACGTTTGCGCCAGTTCTCTATGTTCTGACTTACCGCACGCTCGACGAAGCGATCGCATTGCAAAACGGTGTGCCGCAGGGCCTGAGCTCGGCGATCTTCACGACCGACTTGCGTGAGGCGGAGCAATTCCTCTCCGCCCGCGGGAGCGATTGCGGCATCGCCAACGTCAACATCGGCACCAGCGGGGCGGAGATCGGCGGAGCGTTCGGCGGCGAAAAGGAAACCGGCGGGGGTCGCGAAAGCGGCAGCGATGCCTGGCGCACCTACATGCGGCGCCAGACGGTCACGGTTAATTATTCCAACGCCCTCCCGCTCGCCCAGGGCATCAGGTTCGGCGACTGAGCCCGGCCGGGGAGCGGTGGTGTGTAGGGCGCGCGCTTGCGCGAGGCCGCGGCCCACCGCAAGCGGTGGCCCTATCGGGTCTGGGTTTGCGTGGGATCGGCGTCTCGCCGACGTCTCCGAAATCCTCGGCAGGTGGAGCGTGTTGTCTCCAACACGCTTTGCGAAGCGGACCCAACGCGTTGAGGTCAACGTGTTTCACCTTGAATAACGAAGCGCCACTCTTGTCGCTCCCGTGGCTTCAAATGTGCGGCGGTGGGCATGGAGCGTGCGGGTTGCGTCATAAACAAACCGAATCTTGACCATTAGACGCGACGCGCGCACAAATGGCGGCCTAGCGATTTCGAAATGACCAACCGCACCTCACTGCTTCTGAGCCTGCCCGCCGCGATTATTATCGTGGTCGTCATTCTACTTGCCCCGACCACAGGGCGGTCTTCGCACACTTAACGAGCACCAACACTCCCCAAGTTTTCGAAAAGGCCGCCCCCACCGGGCGGTCTTTTTTTTACCCATGAACCCCCTTCCTTCTCCACCATCTGCGCCCACGCCCGGCGCGTCTCCGAACCCCATGATTGATCCCCGTCGCAATTCCCGTGTCATCACCGAGGGCCCGCATCGTGCGCCGGCCCGGGCCATGATGAAAGCCGTCGGCTTTACCGACGAGGATCTGCAGAAGCCGTTGATCGGCATCGCCAACACCTGGACCGAGATTGGGCCGTGCAATTTCCACCTCCGCGAACTCGCCGAGCATGTGAAGGCCGGGGTGCGTGCTGCGGGCGGCACGCCGCTCGAATTCAACACCGTTTCGATCTCGGATGGCATTTCGATGGGCACGGAGGGCATGAAGACTTCGCTTATCTCGCGCGAAGTCATCGCGGATTCGATCGAACTCGTCACGCGCGGCAATCATCTCGATGGCCTCGTCTGCCTGTCGTCGTGCGACAAGACCAACCCCGGCGTGATGATGGCCTTGGCGCGCCTCAATGTGCCCGGTCTCGCGCTTTACGGTGGGTCGATCAATCACGGGATGCTCCACGGCAAGGCGCTCACCGTGCAGGATGTATTCGAAGCGGTCGGGGCATTCGGGGCCGGCAAGATTGACGAAAAGGAGTTCAGGAGTATCGAGAATGCGGCGTGTCCGACGGCGGGTGCCTGTGGCGGTCAATTCACCGCCAACACGATGGCAACCATCATGGAAGCGATCGGCATTTCGCCAGCCGGAGCCAACGGCATTCCGGCCACCGATCCTGCGAAAGCCGCGGCCGCCTTCCGCTGCGGCGAGCTGGTGGTCGGGTTGGTGCGCCGCGATTTGCTTCCCTCGCAGATCTTCACGCGCAGCGCCTTTGAAAATGCCATCGCCTCGGTTGCCGCTTCCGGTGGCTCAACCAACGCGGTCTTGCACCTGCTCGCGCTCGCCCGCGAAGTCGACGTCGCGCTGACATTGGAAGATTTCGACCGCATCAGCGCGCGCACGCCGACGATCGCGACCTTGAAACCCGGCGGTCTTTACACCGCCGTCGAAATGCACGCGGCGGGCGGCATGTCGCTCCTCTTGCGACGGCTCCTCGAGGGCGGCTCTCTTGATGCCAATTGTCTCACCGTGACCGGCCGCACCCTCGGGGAGGAAGTGCGCGAGGCCACGGAGACGCCGGGTCAGCAGGTGATCCGGCCCACGGCCAGGCCTTTCAAGCCGCACGGTGGTCTCGTCATTTTGCGGGGCAACCTCGCGGAGGAAGGCTGCGTGCTCAAAGTCGCAGGGAGCAGCGTCGAACGGCACCGGGGTCCCGCGCGGGTCTTCAACTGCGAGGAGGATGCGATGGCCGCTGCCAACGCGCAGCAGATCAAGGCGGGCGATGTCGTCGTCATCCGCTACGAAGGGCCCAAGGGCGGCCCCGGCATGCGCGAGATGCTCGGCGTTACGGCTGCGCTCGCCGGTGCCGGATTGGCTGAGAGTGTGGCCTTGCTGACTGACGGACGCTTCTCGGGGGCGACGCGCGGATTCTCCATCGGCCATATTGCGCCCGAGGCCGCCGTGGGCGGCCTGATCGCGTTTGTGAACGAGGGCGACATCATCGAGATTGATGTGCCCAACCGCCGCCTGCACCTCGACGTGCCCGCGGTGGATTTGGCCTGCCGCCGCCAGGGCTGGGTCGCACCGACACCGCGTTATCGTCGCGGCGTGATGGGGAAATACGCCGCCACCGTCTCGTCCGCCGCACTCGGCGCCTACACGAGTTGAAATCACGAATACTTTCCATTCCACATCCATGAAACTCACCGGCGCAGAAATCATTTGGGAATGCCTCATCCGCGAAGGAGTGGATGTCGTGTTCGGTTACCCGGGAGGCGCGATCTTGCCGACCTACGACGCGATGACGAAATATCCGCAGATCCACCATGTGCTCACGCGCCACGAACAGGGAGCGACGCACATGGCGGATGGCTATGCGCGGGCCAGCGGGAAAGTCGGGGTGGCGATCGCCACCTCGGGCCCCGGCGCGACGAACATGGTCACGGGCATCGCGACGGCGATCATGGACTCCTCACCGATCGTGTGCATCACGGGTCAGGTGGGTTCCAAGGCGCTCGGCACCGACGCGTTTCAGGAAACCGACGTCACCGGGGTCACGCTGCCGATCACGAAGCACAATTACCTCGTCACCAAGGCCGGTGACATTGCCCGCGTGTTGCGCGAGGCCTTCTACATCGCCAAGAGCGGCCGGCCGGGTCCCGTGCTCGTCGATATCACGAAGGACGCCCAGCAATCGACGGTGGAATTTGATTGGGACGCGGTTGCCCCGCGCCTTCCGGGCTACCGGCCGAATCTCCGCGCGTTGCCGTCGGAATACCAGCGCGCCCTCGATCTCATCAACTCGGCGCAACGCCCCGTCATCCTCGGCGGCCAGGGCATTCTCAAGTCCGGCGCCACGGCGCAGGTGCTTGAATTCGCCAACGCCGCCGGCATCCCGATCGCCGTCACGCTTCTCGGGATCGGTGCCATTCCCGCGTCCTCGCCGCGCAATCTCGGCATGATGGGCATGCACGGCGAAGCCTGGGTCAACCAGGCGATCCAACAGGCCGACTTGCTCATCGCCCTCGGCATGCGTTTCGACGATCGCGTCACCGGCAATCTCAAGACCTACGCGCCGAACGCGAAAAAAATTCACGTCGAGATCGACCCGTCCGAGGTGAACAAGAACGTGCATGTCGACGTGGCTCTCATTGGTGATTTGCGCGAAGTGCTCACCGAGCTCCTCCCGAACGTGCAAGCCAACGAGCACAGCGACTGGTGGACGAAGATCAACGAGACCAAGGGCGACTCCGCCGTGCTCGACATCCAGGCTTTGCCTGACAACGGGCACCTCTACGCCGCGCACGTCATCAACGACATCTGGCGCGCCACCAAGGACCGCGAGACCATCGTCGTCACCGACGTGGGCCAGCACCAGATGTGGGAAGCGCAGTATTTTCGCCACGAAACGCCGCGCTCACTGATCACTTCCGGCGGCCTCGGCACGATGGGTTTTGCCCTGCCCGCGGCCATCGGCGCCAAGTTCGCCTGCCCGGGAAAGGACGTGTGGGTCATCGTGGGTGATGGCGGTTTTCAAATGACGATGCCCGAGCTTGCGACGATCGCGCAGGAGAAAATCAAGATCAACGTCGCGATCATCAACAACGCATTCCTTGGCATGGTGCGCCAATGGCAGGAATTTTTCTACGACAAACGCTACGCCGCCACGCCGTTGCTCGGGCCGGACTTTGTGAAGCTCGCCGATGCCTTCGGACTCAAGGGCGTGCGCGTCACCGAGCGCTCCGGCGTCACCCCGGCGGTGCTGGAAGGCCTCGCGCATGAAGGCACCGTGATCTTCGACTTCCGCGTCGAGCAGGAAGATTCGGTGTTTCCGATGGTGCCGGCGGGCGCGGCGCTCGACAAAATGATCCGGCGGCCGAAGCGCGACGTGCTGGCCGAAACAGGTTCCGACAAGGAATGGCAGATGCCCTCCGCCAAACCCGCTCCGGAAATTGCGACCGCGAATTCCTAACCTCACTCCCATGGCCAAACACACTCTCATCGCCTATGTCGAGGACGTGCCCGGTGTCTTGAACCGCGTCGCCTCGCTGTTCCGGCGCCGCAACTTCAACATTGATTCACTCACGGTCGGCCGCACCGAACAACCCGGCGTCTCGCGCCTCACCGTCGTCGTCGACTCAACCGAAGCCGGTGCGCGGATCGTCGAGGCCAATCTCTACAAGCTCGTCAACGTGCTCCGCGTGGACGACCTCACGCACAAGTCCGCGCTCAATCGTGAACTCGCGCTCGTCAAAGTCCGCGCCACGCTCGAATCCCGTTCGAACGTGCTGCAGTTGGCCGATGTGTTCCGCGCCCGCGTGGTGGACGTAGACGAGGAGGCCCTCGTGATCGAAGTCACCGGCACGCCGGAGAAGATCAGCAAGTTCGAGGTGATGATCCGGCCCTATGGCATCATCGAGATGGTGCGTGCCGGCACGGTCTCGATGGCGCGCGGCCACGACAAGCTCACGGCGAATCCGCCGCTCGTGCGCGCGGAAGTGGCCACCGCCTCCGCTGATGAACCGGCTGAAGCCGGCATCTCGATGTCTGTCTGATTTTCTCCCAACCCCCAATTCCGATTTACCATGGCAAAAGTCTACTACGATAAGAACGCGGACCTCGAACTGATCCGTTCCCGCAAAGTCGCGATTGTTGGCTACGGCTCCCAAGGCCACGCCCACGCGCTCAATCTCCGCGACAGCGGTGTCGACGTTCGCGTCGGTCTCGGCAAGACGAGCAAGTCGCGCGCGAAGGCCAGGAAGGCCGGCCTCAAGGTCGACACCATCGAGGCGGTCGCGAAGTGGGCCGACCTCATCATGCTGCTCGTGCCCGATCATACGCAGGCGCAGGTCTACAAGGATTTTGTCGAGCCGCACCTGACGCAGGGCAAGGCGCTCTTCTTCGCGCACGGCTTCAACATCCGCTTCGGCGCGATCAAGCCGCCGAAGGGCGTTGATGTCGCCATGGTCGCGCCGAAGGGCCCGGGCCACCGCGTGCGCGAGGTGTTTGAAGAAGGTGGTGGCGTCCCCGGACTCATCGCCGTGCATCAGGACGCGACCCGTTCGGCCAAGAAGCTTGCGCTCGCCTATGCGCGAGGCATCGGCTGCACCCGCGCGGGCGTGCTCGAGACGACGTTCACTGAGGAGACCGAGACGGATCTTTTCGGCGAGCAGGCCGTGTTGTGCGGTGGCTGCGCCGAGTTGGTCAAGGCGGGTTTCAAGACGCTCGTCGATGCCGGCTACCAGCCCGAGATCGCCTACTTCGAGTGCTTGCATGAGTTGAAGCTCATTGTGGATCTCATGTATCGCGGCGGTTTGAACTACATGCGCTACTCCGTCTCCGACACGGCGGAGTGGGGCGACTACGTCAGCGGTCCGCGCGTTGTGAACAAAGCCACGCAGAAGGAAATGAGGCGGATTCTCGCGGACATTCAGTCAGGCAAATTCGCCCGCACGTGGATCGCGGAAAACCACAAGGGCGGCCGCAGGCGCTTTGAGAAGTTCCGCAAAGCGGAACGCGATCAAAAACTCGAACGCGTCGGCGTGCGCCTGCGTGCGATGATGCCGTTCCTCAATCCCGTGACGATCAAGCCCGGTGATTGATCACGTTGCCTTCGTTTGGTGTGTTGCGGGGTGGGCGGCCAAACAGCCGCCCGCCCTTTCTTTCCTGAAAATCGGACTATCTTAACTTTATGAATCCCTCCCACCATGCCCCAAAGACCGGCGAGTATCGCGTGCTCGATTTGTTCTCTCCAAACGATCCGGCCGACGTTGCTGCCGCTTCCGCCGACCCGGCTGCAAGCGCCCAGGTCAAACTGACGAATCCCGAGGCGGACTCCTTCGTTTTCGTCAATCCGCTCTTCGCTCGGCCCGGCATCCCTCGCCATGACTTGAAGGGTTGAGCAACGAGCCCTGCTGCGCGAGACTCCGCCTTCCATGGATCCGAACTACATCCGCATTTTTGACACCAGCCTCCGCGACGGTGAGCAAGCCCCCGGGGCGTCGATGACTTCCGCTGAGAAGCTGGAAATTGCCCGCACGCTGGCCCGTCTCGGCGTGGATGTGATCGAAGCCGGCTTTCCCGCCGCTTCGCCCGACGATCTGGCGGCGGTGCAAGCCATCGCGTCCGAGATCGGACAGACCGTGATTGAAGGCCGGCCCCAGACGGAGCCGCCGATCATCTGCGGTCTTGCACGTTGCACGCGCGGCGACATCGAAACGGCCTGGGAGGGCGTGAAGGGCGCGAAGCACCCGCGCATTCATACGTTTCTGGCGACGAGCGACATTCATTTGCAGCACAAACTGCGCATGAGCCGTGCGGAAGTGGTGGCTCGCGCCACTGAAATGGTGACTTTTGCCCGCTCGCTTTGCGCCGACATTGAATTTTCTCCGGAAGACGCTGGCCGCAGCGATCCGGAGTTTCTCTACGAAGTGCTGGCCGCCGTCATCAAGGCCGGCGCCACCACGCTGAATATCCCCGACACCGTCGGCTACACGCTGCCCGACGAATTTGGCGGACTCATCGCCGGCATCATTGCCAACACCCCCGGCGCGAAAGACGTGATCATCTCGGTCCATTGCCACGATGACCTCGGGCTCGCCGTCGCGAACAGCCTCGCGGGCATCCGCGCCGGCGCGCGGCAGGCCGAGGTTACCATCAATGGCATCGGCGAACGCGCCGGCAACGCGTCGCTTGAGGAACTGGTCATGGTGTTGCGCACGCGGGGCGAGAAAATAGGCCTGCACACCGGCATCGACTCGAAGCAACTCTGCCGCGCTTCCAAACTCATTTCCCGCAGCACCAGTTATCCCGTGCCGCCCAACAAGGCGATCGTCGGAGCCAACGCGTTCGCGCATGAGTCGGGTATTCACCAGGACGGCATGATCAAGAACGCGCAAACCTACGAGATCATGCGCCCCGAGGATGTGGGGGCCATTCAGACAACGCTCGTTCTCGGCAAACATTCCGGTCGCAACGCGGTTTCCAAACGATTGGCGGAACTCGGTTGTTCCCTCGAAGGCGAGGCGCTCGCCCGTGCCTTTGCGGAATTCAAGAAACTCGCGGATCGCAAGAAAGCGGTGCACGATGCGGATCTCATCGCCCTGGCAAGCGACGAGCGCACGCCCGTGCCGGAACGGTGGTCCCTGCTCGATCTTCAGGTGGCCTGTGGCACGACGGGACTCCCGACGGCGACCGTTCGCCTTCGGGGACCCGACGGCACGGTCCATGTGCGAGCAGCGGTTGGCACCGGTCCCGTTGACGCCACTTATAAGGCGATCGATGAACTGGTCAAAGTGCCGGTCTTGCTCCTCGAATTCGTGGTCAATGCCGTCACGGAAGGCATAGATGCCCTCGGTGAAGTTTCCGTCCGGGTGCGCCATGATGATCAACGTTCCTGCCACGGTCATGGCGCGGACACCGACATCATCGTCGCCAGCGCCAAAGCCTACCTTGCCGCGATGAACCACGTGCTCTCGCGCCAACCGGTCGCGCACGTGCACGCGCAGAAATCTTCAGTTCATCCCGACTCTCCCGCCAAATGAGTCAGGCTCCACGCACCCTCTTTCAGAAAATCTGGGACGACCATGTCGTGGCCGATGCCCCGGGCGCGCCCGCCGTGCTCTACATCGACCTGCACCTCGTGCATGAAGTGACCTCGCCGCAGGCCTTCACGGTCCTGCTGGAGCGCGGACTCAAGGTCCGATGCCCCGACCGCACGGTCGCCACGATGGATCACTCCATCCCGACGCGCGGCGGTTACGAAGCGGCTGACGAATTGGGCCGGCTCCAACTCCGCTTGCTCGAGAGCAACGCCGCCGCCCACGGCATCCGCCTTTACGGGCTCAACTCGGTCGAGCGGGGCATCGTGCACGTCATCGGACCCGAGCAGGGCTTCACGCAACCGGGCATGACGATTGTGTGCGGCGACAGCCATACCTCCACCCACGGCGCGTTCGGCGCGCTCGGGTTCGGCATCGGCACCAGCGAGGTGGGTCACGTGCTGGCCACGCAATGTCTGCTCCAGCGCAAGGCCCGCACCTGCGAAGTGCGCGTCGATGGCCGTCTGACGGCGGGCGTCACGGCGAAGGACATCATTCTCGCGTTGCTCGCCAAGATCGGGGTCGGCGGTGGCACGGGCCACGTGTTCGAATACACCGGCGAAGCCATCCGCGCCCTCGACATGGAAGGCCGGATGACGATCTGCAACATGTCGATCGAAGGCGGCGCCCGCGCGGGCATGATTGCGCCGGATGAGAAAACATTTTCGTTCGTCGCCGGCCGCGAGTTCGCGCCGAAGGGCGCGGCTTGGGACAAGGCGCTTGCCCAATGGCGCACACTGCCGACGGATGCCGGCGCCACCTACGATCGCACCGTCACGCTGGACGCCTCCACGCTCGAGCCGATGGTCACGTTTGGCACCAATCCCGGGCAGGGCGTCGCCATCACCCAACCGCTCCCGCTGCCTTCGAGCCTCAGTGATCCTGCGGAACGCGCCGGACTCGAAAAATCTCTCGCTTACATGAAGCTCGAAGGGGGCAAGCCGTTGCTCGGCCAGAAAGTGGATGTTGTGTTTCTCGGCTCCTGCACCAATTCCCGGCTCGTCGACCTGCGCGCGGCGGCCGGTCTGTTGCGCGGCCATAAGGTCGCTGCCGGCGTGCGCATGATGGTCGTGCCCGGTTCCCAATCCGTGAAGAATGCGGCCGAAGCCGAGGGTTTGGACAAAGTGTTTAAAGAGGCCGGCGCCGATTGGCGCGAGGCCGGGTGCTCGATGTGCATTGCGATGAACGGCGACCAACTTGCCCCGGGCGAACTTGCCGTCTCCACCTCAAATCGCAATTTTGAAGGCCGGCAGGGGAAGGGTGGACGCACGATCCTCGCCTCGCCGCTCACCGCCGCCGCCGCCGCCATCACCGGTCACGTCACCGACCCGCGAACTGTGCTGCCGAAAACGCCGGTCGTGCTGGGGGAAAAGGAGGTGGCCTCATGAGCGCTCCGCAATTCACCGCCCTCACGGCCCGCGCCGTCGTGCTGACCAACACCGACGTCGATACCGACCAGATCATCCCGGCCCGCTTCCTGAAGATCACCGACAAACTGGGTCTCGGCGAAAAACTTTTCTGCGATTGGCGCTACGCGGACGACGGCACCCCGAAGCCCGACTTCGTGATCAATCGCCCTGAGTCCAAGGGCGCGCGGATCCTCGTCGCGGGGCACAACTTCGGTTGCGGTTCGTCGCGCGAGCATGCACCGTGGGCCTTGGTCGGTTGGGGATTCCGGGTCGTGGTCTCCACGATGTTCGCCGACATTTTCGGCAACAACTCCCTCAAGAACGGACTGGTGCCCGTGACGGTGCAACCGGCGGTGCACGCCGAACTGCTCGCGGCGTTGCGGAAAGATCCCAATCTGCCGCTGACGGTCGCCCTCACGGGGGACAAGCCAACGCTCACGTGGCCGGGCCATGCGCCGGTGGAATTTCCCATTGATCCGTTCTCGCGTGATTGTCTCCTCCGGGGCGTCGACGAACTCGGCTACCTGCAAGCGCACGAAGCCCGGATAAAAGCCCATGAAGCCGCGCACGCCTGATCGCAATCTTCCGGCGGCGGTCGAGACATTTGACACCACGCTGCGTGATGGCACGCAGCGCGAGGGTATTTCCTATTCGCTCGAGGATAAACTGCGCATCGCGCAGAAACTCGACGGGCTGGGCGTGATGTTCATCGAGGGCGGCTGGCCGGGCTCGAATCCGAAGGACGCGGAGTTCTTCGCGCAGGTGAAACAACTGGAGTTCAAACACGCGAAGATCGTCGCCTTCGGTTCCACCCGCCGGGCCAAATTGACGCCCGCGGAGGATCCCAGTGTGTCCGCGCTGGTCGAGGCGGGCACAGAGGTGTGCGCCATTTTCGGCAAGTCTTCACCGCTGCAGGTAAGGGAAGTCCTGCGCTCCACGCTGGAGGAGAATCTAGCGATGATCGAGGACACCGTCGCCTACCTCAGGGCGCAGGGCAAACGCGTCATTTACGACGCCGAGCATTTTTTCGACGGTTACGACGCCGATCGCTTCTACGCGTTGGAAACCTTGCGCGCGGCGATGAGGGGCGGAGCCGAAACGCTGGTGTTGTGCGATACGAACGGCGGTCATTTGCCCTGGCAGGTGGAAGAGGCGGTGCGCGCCGTGAGCTGCCACTTTGGCGCGACGGTGCGCATTGGCATTCACGCTCACGACGACACCGGCTGCGGGGTGGCCAACACGGTCGCCGCCGTCCGCGGCGGGGCGACCCACATTCAGGGCACGATCAACGGTTATGGGGAGCGCTGTGGGAACGCCAATCTCTGCATCGTGATCCCGACGCTCGAATTGAAACTCGGTGTGCGCGCGTTGCCCGAGGGTTCGCTGGCGCACTTGCGCGACGTCGCGCGGTTCGTGGCCGAGGTCGCGAATCTCGCGCCCGATGAACACATGGCCTACGTGGGCAACAGTGCTTTTGCGCACAAGGCCGGCGTCCACGTCGCCGCGCAGCAGCGCGCGCCCGAGGCCTACCAGCACATCGACCCCAGGCTCGTCGGCAACGAGAGCCGCGTGGTCGTGAGCGAACTTTCGGGTCGCGCCAACGTGCTCGCGAAGGCGGAGCAGTTTGGGCTCGCCGGACTCGACGCCGCGGCGGGCGTGCGCGTGGTCGAGGAAATCAAGGCGCTGGAGCACGCGGGTTTTTCCTTCGAGGCGGCAGAAGCGAGCGTGGCGCTCATGGTGCGCCGCCAGAGTGCGGGTTACGCCGCGCCGTTCAGGTTGGTCGATTACCGCGTGATGGTGAGTCGGCATGACGACAAGCGCTTTGCCGAGGCGACGATCAAGTTGCAGAGCGGCACCGAGGAATTGCACACCGCCGCAAGTGGAGACGGTCCGGTGCATGCCTTTGACCGTGCGTTGCGGAAGGCGCTCGAACCGCACTTTCCGCGCGTGCAACGGATGCATCTCGCCGACTACAAGGTGCGCATCCTGAACGGCAGCGCCGGCACCGCCGCCATCACGCGCGTTCTCATCGATTGGCATTTCACCGGCGCAGAGGCGGGCGAAACGCGCTGGAGCACGGTGGGTGCCGGCGCGAACATTCTCGAAGCGACCTGGCTCGCGCTGGCCGACGGTTACGAATTCGGCATCACGGCCGACACCGTCCGAACCACGATCAACCCCACTTCCCAAGAATTATCCGTATGAACGCACTCATTGCTTTGACGCCGGGTGACGGGATCGGGCCGGAAGTCGTCGCCGAGGCGCGCCGCACGCTCGAGGCCATCGGCACCCGCTTTAGGCACCAATTCAAGTTCACCGAGCACCTGCTCGGCGGCGGCGCCATTGATGCGCAAGGCACGGCGCTGCCGCCCGAAACGCTCGCGGCATGCCGGGCGGCCGACGCGATTCTGCTCGGAGCGGTCGGCGGCCCGAAGTGGGACGATCCGCAGGCGAAGGTGCGGCCCGAGCAAGGCTTGCTCGCGATTCGCAAGGAACTCGGCCTCTACGCCAACCTGCGCCCGGTCTGCCCGCATCCTGCGCTGGCCAAACTTTCCCCGCTCAAGCCGGAACGCCTCGCCGGCGTGGACATCATGGTGATTCGCGAACTCACCGGCGGCCTCTATTTCGGCACGCCGAAGGGCCGCGAGCAAACGCCAGAGGGCGAACGCGCCGTGGACACGATGGTCTACACCGAAGGCGAGATCCGGCGCATTGTGCGACTGGCGTTTCAGGTCGCTACGAAACGCCGCAAGCTGGTGACGTCGGTGGACAAGGCCAATGTGCTCGAGACCTCGCGGCTATGGCGCAAGGTGACCATCGAGGTCGGCAGGGAATTTCCCGGCGTGAAGCTTGAACACCAACTCGTCGATTCGTGCGCCATGCGCCTGATCACGCACGCGCCCCAGTTCGACGTGATCGTGACCGAGAACATGTTTGGCGACATCCTGACGGACGAAGCAGCCGTGCTCGCGGGTTCGCTCGGCTTGTTGCCCAGTGCCTCGCTCGGCGACGGTAGGCTCGGACTGTATGAGCCGATTCACGGTTCCGCTCCGGACATCGCGGGCAAGGGCGTCGCGAATCCGACGGGCACGATTTTGTCGGCGGCGATGTTGTTGCGCCATTCGCTCGGACTCGAGGAAGAAGCCTGTTGCATTGAGAGCGCGGTGGCATGCGCGCTCGACGATGGCGAATTCACCGTCGATCTGGGCGGAGCGCGTCCGCTCAGCACCACGCAGATGGGCGATGCGATTCGCGAGCGCCTTGATCAGGCCAAGCACCCGCGCCCGGCGACACCCAGCCTCGATTGAGGCCAGGGTTGGCGTGTTCAGAAGCGCGTCGCGAGATACTGCGGCAGCATCTTGTGCCACCAGGGCCAGTCGTGCTTCACGTCGCGACCCCACAGATCGATTTCATGCGGGACGCCCTTCGAGGCAAGGATGCGACCGATGTCGACGGAGGACGACGGTTTCTCGTGCGCACCCTGTCCGCTGATGAAGTGGATGTGCTTCTTGCCGCGGAGAAGACCGAGCAGGTGCTCGTCGTTGAGATTCGGCAGGTAGTCGATCGGCGAGTTGAAATAGACATCCTCGTCCCAGTAGCTGTTGGTGTAATCCTTGAGGTCGTAGCTGCCCGACATGGCGATGCAGCCGTCGATCAGGTCGGGGCGGCGAAAGAGCGTGTTGGCGCTGTGCAGGGCACCGAACGAGGCGCCGGAGGTGATGATCGGAATGTTGCCGCCACAGTGGTTGTGGATGAACGGCACCACTTCGTCGCAGACGTAGCTGTTGAACTGCTGATGGCGGATCGCCTTGTAGCGCGGGTGCATCCGGTCGTTCAGCCAGCTCTCGCTGTTGATCGAGTTGATCGAAAAGACCTTCACCTTGCCAGCGTTGATGAAGGGGGCGATCGCGTCGATTACGTGGAAACGCTCATACTCGAGATAATCGGCGGCCGCCGTGGGAAACATGAGCAGCGCAAAACCGCAGTGGCCGTAGACGGCGACCTCCATGTTCTTGTCGAGGCGGGGGCTGTGCCATTGGTGAATTTCTCGATGCATTGCGCGGTTGCGGGGTCGGAAGGGTGGGGAATGCGGCGGGAGGAACCCCGCCAGACCGCAGTAGGCAAGCGGATGCACCGCCGTGCCGCAAGAATGCATCCCGCACCGGAAGTTGCGCACCCCTCGAGATTCAGGGTGGAAAGGCCACCTCAACCGGCCTTGTCCGCGGGCGGCACAATGATCACGCCGCACTTGGCTTTCTTGATCACGCCACTGGCGGTGCTGCCCACCAACAGGTCGTAGATCCGACCGTGGCCGTGCGACCCCATGATGATGTAGTCCGCCCTCACGTTGTTCGCTTCCTCGAGAATCATGGTCACGCCCGGGCCATGGACGACGTGGGCCTCGCACGGGATATTGGCGCTGCGGAATTTCCCGACGGAGACGTCGAGCTTGGTCTTGGCGGCATTTTCACCGGCGGTCATGGCTTCCTGGAGCACCTCAACGGGCAGGGCGAACTCACTGGTGACGACCGGGGGTTGCACCACATTGATCAGGAAAACCTTGCCCTGAAACGCTTGGGCAAAGGAAATGGCGGTGGCGATCACATCCTCAGTCACCGCGGAGAAGTCGATCGGAACGAGGAACGTTTTCATGATCGTATTATGCACCGAGGTGTCGTTTTAGCACGGCAAAACTTGCGGACCATTGCGCACCTTTGGTCCGACAGCCCGCGAGCCGCTGCGACTAGCGCAGGACGCCGAACAGGCTCGCCCAATCGTCCGTCCACAGAAGCACTTTGGCTGTTTCGTCCGAGGACTCGTCTGCGGCGGCCTGGATGGCGGGATTGCGGATCCGGGTCTCGTCGCGGCTGAGCAACATCCACGTCGTGCGATAAAGCCACCAGTCATCCTCGCCCGGGTGGTGCGTGACGGTGGCGAGATGCAGTTCGAATTGCCGCGCGAGCGCCTCGACGACCGGCCGCAGGTCGACATGGCGATTCGAGATGTGCACGGCGATGACGCCGCTCGGTTTCAGGTGGTGCAAGTAGAGTTCGAAAGCCTCCTTGGTCAGCAGGTGCACGGGAATCGCGTCGCTGCTGAACGCATCGAGCGCGAGCACGTCGAATTGCTGTGATCCGCCGTTGCGCCATTCCTCCTCCAGGGAGAGCCGCGCATCGCCGAGCACGGGTTTCACCCCGGCGCCGGTGTGCGCGAGGTAGCTGAAGTTGGCGTGCGCGATTTCCAGCACGGCGGGGTTGATTTCGTAAACGCGCAATCGGTCACCCGGCTCGCCGTAGGCTGCCAGGGTGCCGGTGCCGAGACCGACCATCGCAAGGTGGCGACCGCCGTGCACTGCTCCGAATTGGTCGAGCGCGAGGCCGATGCCGCTCGCGGTGCCATAATAGGACGTGGGCCACTGGTCGTAGGGCGGATGGCTCAACTGCAGGCCGTGCGTGGTGATGCCGTGACTGAGCAGGTTGTAGTGCGACACCGTTCCCCGATCACCATAGGAGCGCACCGTCAGCGTGCCGTAGAAATTGCGCGAAGTCGCCACGATGTTTTCCCGCCCGCCGGTGGTTTGCTGGAGAAAAACCACCGCGAGCATGATCGTGAGGGCCGAGGGCAGGAGCGCCTGGCGCCAGTGCCACGCCGATCGTTGGTCGCCGCGCCCCCGACGCAGGAAGACTGCGGCGGCAACGAGGGCCGCGAGCGGCCATTTCCAGTGAGTGCCGTAGAATTTCGCGTAAGCCGGACCGTAGCTCCGCAGCCAGGGCAGCACGCCGGACTCAGCCGGGTCCGCGAGCAGCGCAGGCAGAATGAGAACGGCCAGAATGGTGCCGGCCCCGACGCCGACGGCAAGGGACCGGCTGCGGTGCAACCAGCAGAACCAGGCCACCAGATAGGCCAACGCCCACAAGCCCAGGTGCAGTTCGTAGTAGTCGTCGAATATCTGCGGCGCCACGACGGCCACGAAGAGCCCGCCGAGCGCCCCGCCCGCCGCAATGAACAGGTAGTAAGAGGTGAGGCACTGCGGAGCGGGCCGGAGCCGGTAGAGCTCGCCGTGACAAATCATGCCGCCGACAAACAGGGTCGCGGTGAATCCGACGAGTTGAAGCGGCAGCGGGGCGTGAGCATCTGCCGACAGCAGGTGGCCCGAGACGGTGCATCCCACGACGAACAATGCCGCGAAGATCTTGCGCGAATACCAACGCGGGTGATCGAAGCAGAGAATGAAGGTGAGCAGATACAGCGCGAGCGGCGCCACCCATAGAAAAGGAATCACCGCCACGTCCACGCACAGCTTGTTCGTCGTCGCCACCAACAGCACCGACGCGATCGCGGGCCAGATCAGCCAGTAGAGTTTGTCGAGCGCCGCGGGCGCAGGCGCATCATTTGCGTCCGGGTGCGCGGTTGCCATCGCCGGCGTCGCGCCCGCCCCCGGCAAGCGGCGCACCTGCCACGCACACAGACCGCAGAAGATCGCGAACACCACCAGCGCCACCGACCAGCCCCACGCCTGGGCGAGGCGCGAGAACAGCGGCTCAATCACAAACGGATAGGCGAGCAGGGCGAGGAGCGAGCCGACGTTGGACAACGCGTAGAGCCGATAGGGGGACGCGCCGGGATGGCTGAGGTGGAACCAGCGTTGCAGCAGCGGACCCGTGGCCGACAACAACAAGTAGGGCAGGCCCAAAGTCGCGGTCAGCAAGAGCAGGATGCGGACCGTCGGCTCGTCCCCGGGCGCCGGTTTCCACGAGGCATCGGGTGCGATGGGCAACCACAGCAACGCCACGCCGAGCAGCACGAGGTGCAACGTCGCCTGCGTGCGCGGCTTCAGCCGCGTGGAAGTGAAGTGCGCGTAAGCGTAGCCGCCGAGCAGCAGGGTTTGGAAAAACAGCAGGCAGGTCGTCCAGACCCCCGGGCTGCCGCCGAACCACGGCAAAATGAATTTGCCCACCAGCGGCTGCACCAGAAACAGCAGAAACGCGCCCGTGAAGATCGTGAGAGCGTAAAGCGGCATGGCGCGTCAGGCCGGTGGTGCGACGGGGCGGAGAACGGCCAGTCGGGATTTCGCACCGGGAGACATGTTGCGTCGTCTGAAATCAAACGGCCGACCGGGGGCGTCGCCCGCATCACTTCGTTATGTAGAACGGATTCGGCAGCTTGAAGGTTCGCTCCGAGTAGCCGCCGTCGAGATCGCTGTGCTGGTCGCCGATGTTGGCGATGATGGTGTAGCCGGCTTCGGTGATTTGCTTCCGCATCGTCGTCTTGAACGACTGCGTCGTGTCCGTGTATTCGTTGGGCTTGAAATAGAGTCCGGCGTAATCGTCGAGCCCGGCGATGCGGAGATTGGAAATGGTGCCCGGGGCGTCGGTGGTCTTGCGGCCGGTCATGTAGAAGATCGTGACACCGAGGGCGCGCGCTGCGTGATACACCTCCACCATGGGGAGAATCGGCGGCCCGTCGGCATCGGCGACCCATTGATCCCACAGGGTTGGCACGTAGCCGAAATCCATTGAGCGGATGTGCTTCATGTTGGAGAGCATCGTCTCGTCGATATCGAGCACGATGGCGAGTTTGCCGCCCTGCGCGGCGCGTTGTTCGATCCAAGCCTTGGCTTGGGCCGCGACGGTGGCGATGCCGGCGTCGTAACGGCCGTCCTCGAGATAGGCCGTCAGCTCCCACTTGAGCAGCGAGAGATTGTTTGGCTCGGCGATGGCCACGCGTTCCGCGGCAATCGGAGCGGCATCGGCAGCCGCCCATATGCTCGAAGCAGTGGCGGCCAAGGTCAGTCCCAGCGCGAATAACGAAGTGTAAAGGCGATTTAACATCCCGGCAAAGTGCGACTGGCGGGAAAAAACACAACCGTTTTAGCGCCGGAGGGTTCGTGAACCCGGCCGGGATCATGCCTGATCACGGGTCACCCGCCGGTTTGACCGCGTCTCTCCGCTCCATCCGCGGGGTCCGCCGGTCCCCACGTTTTGACCAACCACGCGACGCCGAGCGTGATGCTCGTGCCGATGAGGGTGAACCACGGCCAGAACACTTCTCCGCCAAACGTGTGCAGCCACCACTCGCGCCATGCGGGGACGTTGGCCGGCCAATACAGCGCATTCATCACGACCACCGAGGTCACCATGCCGGCCATCGCCGCGCGCGCACCGAGGCGCCGCCAGAACAGTGCGATCACCAGCGCGCCGAGCAGCGCGCCGCTCGTGAGGCCGCGCAGGGAGAAGGCGGCGTTGAGCACGAACTGCACCTCGCGGGTCAGCCACGCGACAAACACCAGGCCCGCCGACCAGAACACCGTCGAGTAACGGCTGAGCCGGAGAAAGTAGGCCTCGCTCTTTCCCTTCAGCACCTGCCGCGCGAAGTCCATCGTCGAGACCGACGCGAGGGCCGAGATCGCGGAACTGATCGACGACATCGCCGCCGACAAGATCGCCACGATCAGAAAGCCCTTCAAGACCGGCGGCACCTCGGTGATGATGAAGACGGGGAAGATGAAATCGTTCGCGCGGATGCCCGGCCGGGTTTCCGGCAGCGGAATCTGAAACGGATGGTGCTGGTAGAACACCCACAGCAGCGCGCCCACGAGAAGGAAGATCAGGAACAGCGGGAAGATCAGCACCGCGCTGAACACGAGCGCCTTTCTTCCCTCCGACACGCTGCCGGCTGCGAGGACGCGTTGCACGATGAGTTGCTCGGCGCCGTGCGTGGACAACACCATCACCGTGCCGCCGATGACGCCCATCCAGAGATTGAACGGCGCGGAGAAGGTGAAGCGCAGGTTGAGCCATTCGAGTTTTCCGGCCGCGCTTGCCTGCGCCAGCGCCGAGCTCCAACCGCCCTCGATCAGCGTCGGGATATAGAACAATGCAAACAGTCCGCCGCCGACAAAGAGAACCATTTGCACCGCATCGGTCCACACGACCGCCTTCACGCCGCCGACATAGGTGTAGATCAGCGACAGACCCACGAAGAGCAGAATCGCGCCGAGGATCGGATCGACCGTGCCCCCGAGGCTGCAGACGGAATCGCCCAGCATCAGCCGGATCGGGATGCACGCCACATAGACGCGCACGCCCGCCGACATCGTTTCGAGAAAGAGGAAGAACGCCCCCGCCAGCCGCCGCGGTCCGCGGCCGAGATGCTGCCCGAGCAACTGATACGGCGAGTAGATCTCACCCTTCAGGTAATGCGGCACCAGCACGACCGCCAGAATGATGCGCGCGATCACGTAGCCCACGATCATCTGGAGAAACATCAGGTTTCCGCCGAACGCGATCGCCGGCACGCCGATGATGGTGAGCGCGCTCGTCTCGGTCGCGACGATCGAGGCGCCGATCGCCCACCACGGCAGGTTGCGCCCGCCGAGAAAATAGTCGCGCGTGTTGCGCTGGTCCTTGCCGAACCAAACGCCGAGCGCGATCACCGCCCCGAGGTAGAGGAAGATGACCAGCCAGTCGCCGGTGCCGAAATAGCCGTTCATGCCGCGGCGCGTCGGACCGGGCTTATTGGAGCGACGCCATGTCGATCACGAAGCGGTATTTCACGTCGCTCTTCAGCATGCGCTCGTAAGCGGTGTTGATCTGGTCCATGCGGATCATCTCGATGTCGCAGGTGATGTTGTGCTTCCCGCAGAAATCCAGCATCTCCTGCGTCTCGGGCAGGCCGCCGATGAGGGAGCCGGAGAAGGAGCGGCGGCGGAAGATCAGGGCGAACGCCGCCACGGGCTGCGGTTTCTCGGGGGCGCCGACCAGCACCAGGTTGCCCTCGCGCTTCAGCAGGTTGAAGCAGGCGTTGAGGTCGTGGTCGGCCGACACGGTGTCCAGGATAAAATCAAAGCTGCCGGCCTGCGCCGCCATCTGCGCCGCGTCGGTGGAGATGACGACCTCGTGGGCCCCGATGCGCTTCGCGTCTGCGGCCTTGCCCGGTGAGGTGGTGAAGAGCACGACGTGGGCGCCGAAGGCCCGGGCAAACTTCACGCCCATGTGGCCGAGGCCGCCGAGCCCGACGATGCCGACCTTCTGGCCGGGACCGACCTTCCAGTGGCGCAACGGCGAATACGTGGTGATGCCCGCGCAGAGCAGCGGGGCGGCGGCGGCAAGGTCGAGGTTGGCCGGCATCCGGAGCACGAAGTCCTCCGTCACGACGATGCTCTGCGAGTAGCCGCCGAGCGTTGGCCCGCCGAGATATTTGTCCACGCCGCCGTAGGTTCCGCCCGCCATGCCGCTGTCGCAATATTGCTCGAGCCCGGTGCGGCAGTTGGGGCAGGTGCGGCAGGAATCGATGAGGCAGCCCACGCCGACCGTGTCGCCCACCTTGAACTTCTTCACGCCGCCGCCGATCGCGGTCACGCGGCCGACGATCTCGTGGCCCGGCACGCAGGGAAACTGGGTGAAGCCCCACTCATTGCGTGCGAAGTGAATGTCGGAATGGCAGACGCCACAGAAGAGAATCTGAATGCGCACGTCGGACTCCAGTGGCTCTCGGCGGTCGATCGTGGCCGGGCCGAGCGGAGAAGTGGCGTCGGGGGTGAGATAGGCTTTGGCGGAGTAGCAAACAGGTTTGGGCATGGGGGGTGGGGTTGCCCTCGAGGATTCAAAAAGTTGCCGGAACCGCAACCCGCGAATGCGAGGAGCCATGAAACGTGCTGCACCTATCGCTACACGGCGACCTACGTCAGCCGCGACGGACGCTGGGTGGGGGTGGCACTGCACATGGTCAGGATCCCGGCGCTGAAGTGAACTTTGCACTGTCGTGGCGAAACCGGCGTAAGAAAATCAGATCAGGCTGCCGATGGTGGTGCGGGGGGCGAATGCGTTTCCCACGATAGCGACTGGCGTTTGGTCGCTCGTTTGAACCGGAAGGGAAGGGTCCGCTCCGTGGGTTGACACCGGTTCGAGGCGGCGGTGGTCTGCACGCACCACCTTACGCGATGCCTGCCCTCACGCTTCCTTCTGATTACGCACGCATCAAGGTGGTGGGGAGTTTTGACGATTTGCTGGCGACGCGCTTCAGCGATGGGGTCAATGCACTTTGTTGGCCGCGTGAACTGGCGGGTGATTTTGCCGAAATCGTCAATGCGGTGAGCGGCGACGAGGGCATTACGAATCTCGACGAAGCGACGCTGCGGCCGCTCACATTGAGCGAGGCGGGGTGCATGGCCCGGGATGTGGTGTTGGCGGACTTGCAGTTGCTCCGCGCGCACGGTCTCTCGCCTGTGCTCGATTGCATTCGCGCCTATCCGCGTGATGACGATCCCGCCGGCGTTTCCACGGATGTCTATTCCTACCACGCCGACAGCGCGCCGGTGGCGGCCGACACCTGGCTTTGCACCTACAGCGGAGCGCCGTCCGAGGGATTGCGGAACGAAGGCGCCCTTCGCCGGATAGATGTGCCGGAGACGCGTGCGCAGTTGCTCGAACTTTACGGTGGCGAGGACGACGGCGATTTCCGCGAGTTTCTCCGCGAACACTGCTACGATCTCCACTATGCGGCGAAGGGCGGCGCACAGCCGTATTCGTTTGGCACCGGCAACCTCTGGCGGATCGCCATCGCCCATCCCGGCTGTCCTGTGCCGCCGTGCATCCACCGCGCCCCCGAGAATCTCCCCGGCCAGCCACCGCGGTTGCTGTTGATCAGTTGA
>CAMTVF010000026.1:0-24552 GCA_947085115.1 uncultured Opitutaceae bacterium
CAGCCGCAAGCGCTTCCATGACAATGTCGAGGGTCATCTGGACAGTGTCCTGAATCTGTTTTTGCGGAAAGCCGGTCTTCTCGTAGATTTCGAGAACGATTTCGCGTTTGGTCAGGTTGGTCGACATGGCGAGGAGGTATTAAGTTGGAAGAGCACTAAGGGAGACAGCACAAATAATTCAGCAGCGCGCGCTTGCGTCAATGGCAAACCCACGTAAGGGGTTCTCCTTAATCGTTATGCCTGACCCCTCTGCCGTGCAATCCATGTTCGCCCGCATCGCGGGTCGTTATGATTTTGCCAATCACCTCCTGAGCGGGGGAATGGATTTCGGTTGGAGGAAACAGTTGGTGAGGAAGATCCACGACGCCAGGCCTGCGGCCGTCCTGGATCTCGCAACTGGCAGTGGGGACGTGGCTTTCGCACTTTCAGATGGCCTGCCGCGCACCGTCGCCATCACGGGAATGGACTTCTGCCAACCCATGCTCGATGAAGCGGTAAAGAAGCGGGCCGAGAACCCGCGCTGGGCGGGAATCAAATTTATCCAAGGCGATGGGATGGCCCTCCCCTTGCCCGATGCCGGCTATGATGCGCTTACCATCTCATTCGGACTGCGCAACATGGCCGATCGACACCAGTCGCTTTCCGAGATGCGCCGCGTGTTGCGGCCAGGAGGAAAACTCTGCGTGTTGGAGTTTTCTCAGCCCTACGGTTGGTTCCGCCCAATCTACTACGCCTACCTGAAGTTCGTCTTGCCGGTCATCGCAGGCGTGGTGACAGGTGATCGCGGCGCCTATGAATACCTCTGTGGTTCGATCGAGCAATACCCCGACCGCGACGCGATGTGCGCGGAAATCCTGCGCGCCGGGTTCAAACACGTGCGCGCCACACCGTTGACCTTCGGCATTGTCGCTCTGCACGAAGCCGAGGCTTGAGCGGAGCCCGCCCCCGCCCCCTCGCTCTCGCACCACGCGACTAATTGAAGGACTTGCCGCAGCCGCACGTGCTTTGTGCGTTGGGATTCTTGATTTCGAAACCCTTGCCATGCAGGCCATCATCGAAGTCCACACTTGAACCGTCGAGATAGATGAAGCTGGTCTGATCGAGCAAAAACGACACGCCTTCGCTCACGAGTTCTTGGTCCCCTTCCTTGGCCAGATCGAACGACATGCCGTATTGGAAACCGGAGCAACCGCCGTCCTCGACGAAGATCCGGAGTTTCTTTTGGGCATCATCAAGTCCGGCATGCATGGAGCGGACCTGTTGCGCGGCGCGGGACGTGAGCGTGATCATGACCGTAAACCTAGGTCAGGCTACCCGCTTGTCAACGGGTTGGCCAATCCGGTTCCCGCTGCTGTTTTGTGCCCCCTGTCAATGCTGTAGCAGGAAGTGTGCAATATTCGCAGCTGTGTTCTTGCCACCCTGCTCGTCGCCCCGTTTTGTGAGGTCGTGTCTGACCTGAAGCACATCTTCAACGAGCTCCACTACGAGCTCACGCGAAAGATATCGGATGGCGGTATGGGTGTGGTCTACGAAGCCGTGCAACGCGGTAGCGGGCAATTCCGCAAGGTGGTAGCCATCAAGCTCATTCGGGAGGAATACTCGGCAATCGAGGCATTCCAGAAAAACTTCATCGGCGAGGCGCGTCTGGTGGCCGACCTCATCCACACCAACATCGTCCAGACCTATCATCTCGGGCAGATCAGCGGGCAATATTTCATGACGATGGAATATGTCTCCGGCATGAATTTGGGGCAATTTCAGGAACGACACACCCAGCTCGGCCGACCGGTGCCGATTGAACTGGCCGCCTTCATCGTTTCCAGGGTTTGCCGGGGCCTCGCCTATGCCCACGCGAAATGCGATGTGGAAGGCCGCCTGCTCGGCATCGTCCATCGCGACGTGAACCCCAAAAATGTCATGCTCGCCCACGAAGGCGACGTGAAGCTCACCGACTTCGGAATCGCGAAGGCCCTCGACCTGATGTATAATGAGGAAGGCCAAGTAATCCCGGGCAAGGACGAGTATTTGTCCCCTGAAGGAGCCAATTACGAGGTGACCGATGGCCGTTCCGACCTGTTCTCGCTCGGCGTCGTGCTTTCGGAATTATTGTTGGGTCGAAACGTGTTTCGCGCCGCCCATCGCCTCGAATCCCGGCGCAACATCATCGAAATGCCGGTGCCGAACTTTCGGTTGCTGCGGGGCGACATCGACGAACGTCTCGAGCGCATCCTGCAACGCACCCTACAGCGCGAACGCGGCCGGCGCTACCAGTCCGCCACCGAGATGATGGTCGATCTCGAACTCTACCTTTACAGCGACCGCTACGGTCCCACGCACGAGAAACTTGCCGTATATCTCCGTGAGCTTTTTTCGCCCAACGCCACGCAACACGCTCCCGAACTCTCCAATCCGCCACTGCCGCCGCCGGTTGCCAAAGGGAACCGTTAAGGTTTTGCGCGCATGAGTGGCCAAGGCTTCAGTCAGGGCTTTCAACAGCGGCAATCGCAGCAACTCGTGCTCGCGCCGCAGATGCGGCAGTCGCTGAAGATACTCCAAGTTGCCGCCCTTGATCTGCGCGCCACGATTCAGGAAGAACTGCAGGCCAACCCGACGCTTGAGGAGTTGCCGATGGACGGTGTCAGCCTCGACCGCGATACCTCCAGCACAGACCCCGATGCCGACGCCAATCGGGAAGACAGCGCCAACGAGCCGCTGGATTTCACCAAGGACCGCGACCTCGAGATTCTCGGCAAGATAAACGATGACTGGCGCGATCACCTGAGCGACACCGGCGGCGTGCGCCCTCCCAGTCGCGACGAAGACGAGCGCCGCCAGCATTTCCTTGAATCCCTCACCACGGAAACTTCGCTGCCCGAGCACCTGATGCAGCAGGCCGAGCTGACCGATGCGACACCGGAAATCCACACGGCCCTGCGCTACCTCATTGGCAGTCTTGACAGCCGCGGATTCCTGACCTCGTCGCTCTCTGACATCGCCTTGTTGGCCAGACTTCCACTCGAGGAGATGCAACAAGCCTCGAAGATCCTGCGCAGTTTTGATCCGCCGGGCATCGGCGCCAAGGATCTGCCCGATTGTCTCCTGCTCCAACTGGCCCACAAGGGTCGCGACAAATCCGTCACCGGCCGTATCATTCGCGATCATTTTGAACTGCTCGTGCGCCGCCGCATTCCCGACCTCGCGCGCAAGATGGGCTTGGCGCCGGAAATTATCCAAGCGGCGATCGAAGAGATTGGCATGCTCGACCCCGCCCCGGGCCGGCGTTTCGGCGAGGATACCAATCGCATCGTCGTGCCCGACGTCACCGTCGAACTCGAAGGCACCGAGTGGAAGATCATCCTCAATCAGGATTACATCCCCCGCCTGCGCCTCTCGAACACCTACAAAGATCTCATCGCCAAAGGCACGCTGAACAAGACCGAACGCGACTACCTGCGGGAGAAGCTGCGCAACGGCAAATTCATCATCAACGCCATCGAGCAGCGGCAACGCACGATTGAGCGCATCACGCGCGAAATCCTGCGGCACCAAGCGGAGTTTTTTGCCGAGGGCGTCTCGAAGTTGAAGCCCCTCACGATGACACAGATCGCCGACATCATCGGCGTGCACGAGACCACCGTGAGCCGGGCCGTCGCCAACAAATACATGGAGACCCCGCACGGTGTTTTCGAAATCAAATTTTTCTTCACCTCGGGCTACCAATCTCAGGACGGTGAAGCCGTGGCCAATACCAGCGTGAAAGAAATGCTGGCCGACATCGTCGCCGGTGAAGACCCCGGCAAGCCGCTCAGCGATCAGGACATTGTCGCCCTCCTCATCGGCAAGGGCCTGAAAATCGCCCGCCGCACCGTTGCGAAGTATCGCGAGGAACTCGGCTTGCTGCCGAGCAATTTGCGCCGCCGTTACGATTGAGGCCGACACTTCCCGGCCGACCGACCGTTCAGAATAGGTCTGCGGTGGTCGCGGTTGCCGCATCCACACGGCGATGCCCGGGCAATTGCGTTTTAAACCACGTCCGCTGCTTTCTCACCAGCGCCCGCGTGTTCTGACAAATCGCCGGGGCCAAATCAGCCTCTGGCAGCCGTCCGGCCAGAAAATCAATTGTTTCCCGATAGCCGATCGCCTTCGCCGCGCTCGGATTCTCCAACAAGCCGAGGGTCAGCAGGTGTTTCACTTCCCGCACCAATCCGTTTTGCAGCATCTGGTGCACGCGTTGTTCAATCCGTCGGTCGAGTTCCTCCTTCTCCCGCACGAGTTCGCAAAGTTTTACGTCGCAATCGGCAAACAACGCCGGCCGGGCTGCGAACTCCCGCTGCAACTGCGCAAGGTTCTTGCCGGTGACCAGGCACCGCTCCAACGCCCGGGTCACGCGGCGCGGATTTTGCACATCGAGTGCGCCAAGTCCGGCAGGGTTCAGTTCCGCCAGCTCCGCGACAAGGGCCGGCAATCCATTCCGCTCCAGACGCGACCGCACTTCCTCGCGCAGCGAGGCAGGCACAGCGACGTCATCGGCGATCGCCGCGAAGAAGGTCTTCAAATAGAATCCACTCCCACCGGTCACCAACACCACCCGGCCCCGCGCCAGGATTTCGTCCACGGCAGCACGGGCCAGAAGCGCGAAGGCCGCCACGTCCATCGGCGACTTCACGTCCCGGAGGTTGATCAAATGATGCGGCGTGCGGGCCAGTTCGGCGGGCGTCGGTTTGGCGGTGCCCAAATCCATCCCGCGATAGAACAGCAAAGAATCACAGGACACGATCTCCGCCCCGCGCGCCTCCGCCCACCCGAGTGCCAGCTCGGTTTTTCCCACGGCGGTGCAGCCGGTCAGGACCTGGATTACGCGATTCACAACGGCGATGGAAACGTCCCGCGCCGACGAAGCAAAACTCCTTTTCCGGTCACTCGCTTGCGCCCCGACCCAGACTCGCGGAGATAATGAGATTTCGGCCCGCAGCTTTCGCCCCGTAGAGCGCCTTGTCGGCGGCGGCGATCAGCCCGGCCGGATCGGGCGCATGGCCGGGCAGTTCGGCGCACCCGGCGCTCAAGGTGACCGCAAGTGGTTCCGCGATTCCCGGCACGATGCAGGGGATTTCGGCGAGCAGCGCCGCGATGCGCTGCATCCGCTCCACGGCCTGCTTGCAGGTGGTTTCGACCATAATGATCGCAAATTCCTCTCCACCGTAGCGCGCAACTCGATCCACCGCTCGCAACTGACCGGCCAGCATACTTGCGACGTGCTTGAGCACCGCGTCACCCACCGGGTGCCCGTGAAGATCGTTGACCCGCTTGAAATGGTCGATGTCCGCCATCACGAGCACAAATGGCCGGCCGAAACGCACGCTGCGTTGCCACTCCTCATCGAGCACGCGTTCAAAGTCGCGCCGATTGAACAGCCCCGTCAACGAATCGCGCGTGGCCAACTGGTTCAGCCGTTCCATTGTTTCGCCAAGTTTGCACGCATAGCGAATCGAGCGCTCCAGTGATCGCGGATTGATTTCTCCCTTCACCAGATAGTCCACGGCCCCGGCGTCCATTGCGGCATCTTCAAACTCGGTGCTCTCATCGGCCGTGATGAAAATCACGGGAACCTTGCAACCGGCGGCACGGGCCTCCCTCAGCAGCTTCAACCCGTCCAAATCACCCAGCCGGTAATCCAACAGACAGACCGAGTGCTTGCCGGACAGGAGTTTTCCCATGCCGGTCGCAAAATCTTTCGCACCGTCAGATTCCCACGGACCGGTGCGAAACCGGGTGATGAAGCCCTGCACCAAGCGGTGTTGCAGTCGATCGTCATCAATCAGCAAAATTCTTCGGTTGCCCATGAACAGAGCGATTACCGCAGGCCCGTGATCAATTCGACAGCTTTTTCGCGCAGCTTCGGGGCGATCTCTGCGGGATTGGTCAGATTCGCCTTGATGACGTTGACCAAAGCGCTGCCCACCACCACTCCGTCGGCAGCCTGCCCCACGGCCCGCACATGCGCGGGGGTTGATATCCCAAAACCCACCACGACCGGCAGCGCGGTGTGCGCCTTGATGCGGGCGACGGCCTCCGGAATGTTGGCCGCCATGTCGCCCCGCTCGCCCGTCACGCCTTCGCGGGAGACGTAGTAAATAAAACCCGTCGCGCCGTGGCAGATTTTCGCGAGGCGTGCGTCCGGGGTCGTCGGCGCCACGATCCGCACCGTCTTCATGTCGTGCTTCAGGCAGGCCGCCGAAAACTCGGCGCTTTCCTCGGGCGGCAAATCCAACACCAGCATGCCGTCAACGCCAGCCGCGCGGGCAGCGCCGACCGACGCCTCCACGCCATTGGCGAAGACAAGATTGTAGTAGGTGTAGAACACCACCGGCACGGCGCTGAACTCACGCAACCGCCGCACCAGTTCGAGCACGCGCGCCACGGTCATGCCGCTCTCTAGGGCGCGCTGGGCCGCCAATTGATTGGTCAAGCCATCGGCCAGCGGATCAGAAAATGGGACGCCCAGTTCGAGCATGTCCGCCCCGGCTTCGGTCACCGCGCGACACGCCGCGAGCGACGTGGCGAAGTCGGGATCACCGGCGCACAGGTAGGCGACGAAAGCGGCGCGTTTTTCGGCGCGAGCACGCACGAAGGCTTGAGCAATGCGATCCATGAAGGGACGACAAGAACAGAGCGCCTGCGATTCGCCAACGCGGAATTGTGTCACGCGGGCGTTAGCCGATTCTCAATCGTCCACCTCGACGAGTCGCCCTTTCACGCCGCTTCGCCACGCGAGGTGAAATTCCGCCAGCACCGGACGGTGGTCGGACAGATAACTGCGCACGACCGTGACCTCGACCTTCGTGCACTGGCTCGGCAAATAGACGTAGTCGAGGGCGCGTTGCGGCCAAAGCGAAGGAAAGGTGCTGGCCACCCTGCCCTTGGGACACTTGGGCACGAGCATATAGTTTTCGGTTTGTTCGAGGTAGCCGAGGAGCATGGCCGTGGCATCGGGAGTATTCGCCGCGTTATTGAGGTCCCCACAGAGAATCGGACTCGTCACCCAACGTGCAGCGCGGTTCGTCCGCTGCTTGTCGAGAAACTCCATCAGTTGCGTCGCCTGCCGCAGCCGGGAGGCGCGTGAATTATGGTGCATGTGGATGTTTGCGACCGGCAGGCAGCCGGCTGGCGTCGTGATTTCTGCAAACAATGCCCCCTTGCCACCCATGAGGCTTCGCCCAAACGGCACGTTCTCATGGTGCCCGATTGGAAAGCGAGAAAGGACCGCGTTACCGTAGTTGAGGTGGAACCGCCCCAACATTCTATTGTTCACTCCATGAACAGCATGGGGAAGTCCAGTGTGGTCCCGCAGGTAGGCCAGATGGTCAAAGCTGCCGGCCCAGCGGGAGTTTTCGTCAATCTCCTGCAGGGCGACGATATCAGCATCCAGCCGATCGATCAGGTGCGCGATCCGCAAAAGCTGGGTCTTAATGCGCCTCTGGGTGCGGATGGATTGGTGCAATCCGAGCCCTCGGGCATGCGCGATGTTGAAGGTCAATAGTCGGATGCGGCGCATACAGTTACCGTGCTCCACACCACGTGCCACCGCAACGTGTAATCCACCCCCTGCCTTCGGTGGAAAATGGGGCGGCCAACGGGATTCGAACCCGCGACCCCAAGAATCACAATCTTGTGCTCTAACCAACTGAGCTATGGCCGCCGCAAAGAACGGCAAAAATCCAAAGGACCCCTCCGCCTGTCAACCCATTCTTCCAAAACCTTCACGTTGAGCCAAAGTCATCAAAGTAGCACCAAGAGATTCCCTTCCCGTCCGAGTGCCGCCGGGGTGTCACCGACTCCCGCGCGGATATCGCTTGCCTGTAACCAAATCGGCCACCACCTCCGCCGCCGAGGTCGTCGGCAATTTGAAATAAAAGACGGTGCCCTGCTGCTCGGGGCTTTCCACCCGCACCTCGCCGCCATGGGCAAAGACGAGGTTTTTGACGATCGCCAGACCCAAGCCGGTGCCGCCCTGCTGCCGCGCCCGTGATCTCTCCACGCGGAAAAACCGCTCGAAAACCCGTGCGCGCGCTTCGGGTGAAATGCCGGGGCCGTCATCCCGCACCGCCACTTCCACCCAGCCATCACCCAAAGCTTGGGCGGAAATCTCCACCCGACCGCGTTCTCGCCCGTGCTTGATGGCATTGTCGATGAGATTGGAGAATATCTGCCGCAACCGCAGCGCGTCGGCGCGCACCCAGAGGTTAACGCCCACGGAATTGACCAGCGTCACCTGCCGCTCCGCCGCCGCGGGCCCAAGATCATCGGTCACTTCCTGCGCGATGGCTCCCAGCGGCAGCGGCTGCACATTCAATTCGATGCGCCCCGAATCGATGGCCGAGAGCAGGAGGAGATCCTCGATCAACAGCCCTAGGCGGGCCGCGTGCCGATCGACAATGCCGAGAAACCGGTCCCGCGCCTCCGGATCGTCCTTGGCGCCGTCGATCAACGTCTCCACCGCGCTCGCGATCAGCGAGAGCGGCGTGCGCAACTCATGACTGACATTGGCCACAAAATCATGGCGCATGGATTCCAGGCGGCGGAGCTCGGTCACGTCATGGAACACGAACAGCGATCCCCCTTCGCGGGGCAACGCCACGGCATTGACGCGAGCCTGCCGCAGCACCGCCCCCTCAATCCGTATTTCCTGATCGCGCACCTCCCTCTCCAATTTGAGCCGGTCTGCCACCAACAGCACCTCGTGTTGGCGCACCACTTCCACGAGACTGCGTCCGATGGCCGGGTCCGCGAAATCAAAGAGCCGCGCAGCAGCCCGGTTGGCCAACCGCACCACACCGTTGTTATCCACCAGAATCAGGGCCTCCAGCATTTGATCGATCAGGGTTTCCAACTGGGCCGTGCGATCATGCAACGCCGCCGTGTGCGCCGTCTCCAGTCGCTTTCGATCCAGGATTACCCGCTCTTCGGCTTCCATGCGGCACCGTCGCTCATGCCGCCACAACCACGCCAGAACCGCCGCCACCGCAATCAACGCCACCATCATGCCTTGGTAGAAACTCACAGGCTCGCCACGAGACGATATCCGACGCCTCGAACGGTTTCTAACATCGACGCCGCCGGGCCCAGTCGCTCCCGCAGCCGCCGCATGTGCGTGTCCACCGTGCGTGTATCGATGGGGTTATCGTAGTCCCAGACATCCGCCAGCAGGCGTTCGCGCGATTGCACGCGGCCCCGGCGGCGCGCCAAGAGTTCGAGCAGGCGAAACTCGGTGGCTGTGAGCGCCACGGACTCGCCCTGCACCTTGACCAGATGGCGGGCCGCATCGATTTCCAAATTACCGATTTGCATCACGGCGGCGGTGTCATCGGCGCGCTGGCTCCGCTCGAGCAGTTTCTTGATCCGCAGCACCAGTTCCCGCGGGCTAAAGGGCTTCGTCACATAATCGTCCGCACCGAGTTCGAGTCCAACGATGCGGTCGGTCTCCGTGGCCTTGGCCGTGAGCATGATGATGGGCAGCGTCGTCGTCGCCGGATCCCGGCGCAGCATCCGGCAGACATCGAGTCCGTCGATTTCCGGCAACATCAGGTCGAGCACCACGAGCGCCGGTTTGTCAGTGCGAACTTTCGTCAGCGCCGTCGCACCGTCCTCGGCCAGCACCGGGTCAAATCCTGCCGCGCGCAACTTGTAGCTGACCACCTCGAGGGCGTCAGTCTCGTCGTCGACCAGCAGTATCTTGGGCTTCATGGCGCGTTTGCACTGCTGTGCCGGATGTCGCGTCCCTCGTAAAGATAAACAACCTCCTCGGCAATGTTGGTCGCGTGGTCCGCCACGCGCTCCAAGCTGCGCGAGTTGGCCATGAGCGCGAGACACCGGGTGATCTTGCCCGGATCTTCCACCATGAAGCTGGAGAGCGCCCGGTGCAGTTCACGATTGTGCGCGTCGACCTCTTGATCCTTGGGGATCACCTGTCGGGCCCGCAGCGGGTCGCGTTCCACGAACGAGGTCAGGGCCTCGCGCAGCATGGCGAGGCACAACCGCGCCATCTGCGGAATCGCCGTATCGGTCTGGAGCTGCGGCTCCCCCACGAGGTCGACGATGCGCCGGGCCATCGAACCGGCTTCGTCCCCAACCCGCTCGAGGTTTTGCGAGATCTTCATCGCGACGGTGATCAAGCGCAGGTCCGACGCCAACGGCGCCATCGCGAGGAGGTGGATCGCGACGTCGTCGATCTTCATCTCCAATTGGTCAATGACGTTGTCGTCCTCCAGCACCGCGCGCGCCAGGGCGAGGTCGCGCTCGCTAAGCGCCCGCACGGAACGACTCACGGCACCCTCGGCATGACTGGCCATCACCAGCAGCTGGTCCTTCAGGTTTTTCAACTCAACGGTGTAATTGGTCATTGGCATGGTCAGATCATCCAAAACGTCCCGAGATGTAGGCTTCAGTCCGGGGATTGCCGGGATTGGTGAAGAGACTGCGGGTATCCGTGTATTCCACAAGCCGTCCGAGATAAAAAAATGCAGTCCGGTCCGAACAGCGCGCGGCCTGCTGCATGTTGTGCGTCACAATCACGATGGTGAACCGCTCCTTCAGCTGGTGAATCAGCTCTTCCACCTTGGCCGTCGCGATGGGGTCGAGCGCGGCGCAGGGCTCATCCATCAGGATGATTTCCGGCTCCACCGCGATCGCCCGGGCAATGCACAAACGTTGTTGCTGACCACCGGAGAGTCCTAGGGCGCTCCCGTGCAACCGGTCCTTCACCTCGTCCCAAAGTGCCGCGCTGCTCAGGCTTCTTTCCACCAACTCATCCAGCCGCCGCTTGCTCTTCTCGCCCTGAATCCGGAGTCCGTAGGCGACGTTCTCGTAAATCGACTTGGGGAACGGATTGGATTTCTGGAACACCATGCCGATCCGCTTGCGCAGCTCGATCACATCAATGCGGGGATCATGGATGTCCACGCCATCGACCTTGATCTGGCCGGCGGTGACGCGCGCGCCGTCCACCAGGTCGCTCATCCGGTTCAGGCAGCGCAACAACGTGCTCTTGCCGCAACCGGACGGTCCGATCAGGGCGGTCACTTCCCGTTCGTGCATGGTGAGCGTGATGTCGTGCAATGCCTGGGCCGCCCCGTAGCAGAAATCGACATCGTTGATCTCAATGAGCGCCCGGGTCGCTGGAGCGGAGTTGTCTGCGGTGGGCGATTCTCCTCCCGGACGGAGGCGAGGAAGGGATATGGCGGAATCAGTCATGGCGGTTACCATTTGTATTTGCGACGCAACCGGGCGCGGAGGACGACGGAACCCAGCGCGATAGCGGCGACAGTGAAAAGGAAGACGAAGGCCGTGCCGTATTGGACGTCCCGTGTGTAGTCGTTTTGCGGGATTTTGGCGGCGACGACATAGATGTGATACGGCAGTGCCATTACGCCTTGGAAGAAGAAGTCCGTCCACTCTGCCACCTGCCAAGGCAGTTCGTCGCGCACCACGAAGGCCGCCGTAAACATGATCGGCGCGGTCTCCCCGGCCACCCGCGCGATGGCCAGCACCGACGAGGTAAGAATGCCCGGCAGGGCATACGGCAGCACATTCGTGCGAATGGTTTGCAGCTTCGTGGCCCCGAGCGCGAGCGACGCTTCGCGATAGCCCCGGGGCACCGCGCTCAGCGCTTCTTCCGAAGCCGTGATCACCACCGGCAACACCATCAGGGCCAAGGTCAGCCAACCGGCCAGCAGCGAGACGCCCAAGTCCAGCGCGATCACGAACAATCCGAAGCCGAACAAGCCGTAGACAATCGAAGGCACCCCCGCGAGATTGATGATGGAAAGGCGCAGGAAGCGCAGAAAAGGACCGTCCTTTGCGTATTCACTCAAGTAGATGGCGCTGCCCACGCCGAGCAGCAGCGCGAGCGTGATCGAACCCGCCACCAGCAGCAGCGTGCCTACGATGTTCGGCATGATGCCGCCCGCCGAGTAAACGTAGGTCTCGACTTGCACGTTGGTCAGCTTCGCGGGTTGCGCGGTCTTGAGGGCGCGAAATTCACGGTCGCCCATCGTGACCTTGGTCCCGTCGAGTTCGAAAACATTCAGGGTCTCCGGTGCCTCCGTGAGAAACGGGACATTGATGAACGGCGCGCTCGTTTGGAACACCACCGCCCCACCCTTCACCCCGATGTCCACAAAGATTGCCCCGGCGCAGGCCAGCACAAAGTAAGTCGCCAGTCGCAACATCCACCACACGCCCCGCTCGGCACGCTTGGCCGCGGTAGGCTGATGAAAGAGAGCATGCCGGGAGGCACTCATTGTCAGCTGGCCGGGAGGCGGTAGCGCCGCACGATCTTTTGCGCGAGCCAGTTGACCAGGAGCGAAATCATGAACAGCATCACGCCGACCATGAAAAGCGCCCGGTAGTGAATGCTGCCGCGCACGACCTCACCCATTTCCTGGGCAATGATTCCGGTCATCGTATGCACCGGTTGAAAGATGGCGCCCAGTCCCTGGGTGAAATCCGGCAAGGCGATTCGGTTGCCCGCGCAAAGCAGCACAACCATCGTCTCCCCGATCACGCGGCCAAACCCAAGCAGCACGGCCGCCATGATGCCCGACAGCGCCGTGGGCACCACGATCCGCGTCATCGTCTGCAACCGCGTCGCCCCGAGGGCAAGCGACGCCTCCTTGAACGAACGCGGGACATTGTTGATCGCATCCTCCGCGAGCGAAAAGATCGTCGGGATCGCCATCAACGCGAGCAGGCACGCCGCCGTCGTCGCATTGAGCCGCTCCAACATCGGGAAGCCCGGAACCCAATCGAGCCACGTCACATGCGAGACGCGCCGCAAGGTCTCGCCCAGCACCGCAATGCCGAAGAAACCCAGCACCACGCTCGGGATGGCGGCGATGAATTCGATCAACGGCTTGATCACCCGTTGCTCCACTGGCGAAGCCACCTGGTTCACATAGATCGCCGACGCCACGCCGAACGGAATGGCGAGACAAAGCGCAAGCACAGCGATCAACAGCGAACCGGCAAAAAGCGGCAGGATGCCATACCAGTCCTGCCAGAAGCTGCCGGTGATCCACTGCCGGCCAAAAGCAAACGCATGCAGCGACTCCCACCACGCGACGGGCTTGGTCGGTTCCCACTCCCGCAGTTCCTCCCCGCGACGCACCATATCGCGCAGAAATTGTCCGACCAAGTCGGGAAACGGTTTCATCTGCCGTTGGATCTCCGGCGGCGCAAAACGCGTTGCCTGGGCCGCGAGGTCCTTCATCGCCGCCGCGAGCCGCACGTTGGTGGCGGCAATCTCGGGCAACCTCGCCCGCAACGGCCGGATCTCATTCGCGAAATCAATTTCCTCAATCACGAGCGTCTCCGCCTCTTGTTTGAGCACAGCCGCGCGGTCGGGCCCGGCTCGCCGCATGCCGTCGAGCAAATGCTGCTTAGCCTCCCGCAAATCAGAGGCGACGCGATACCGCTCCTTTAGGAAGGCCGCTTGTTCACTCAATTCTCCCAGCAACGCCTCCTGCTCGCCAATGGCGTCGGCAAATTCTTCGGTAAACTCATCGAAGGCCGCCAGCCGCGCGTTCGCGTCAACCAAGGACAAACCCTGACCTGCCGTCAGTCGCGTGAATTCCTCGATCCGCAGCCCCATGAGAAACCGGGAAATCTCGCGGTGATCGTTGACTTGACCGCGCAGCACATCGACGAATTCCAGTCCCGCCCGACGATACACCACCAAATTCTCGTGATTCTGGGGAATGAAGCCGATCGCGTCGCGAAACAATGTGAGCGTGATCAGGGCAAGCACGACCACCGACACGGCGGCATTGCTTTGGAAAATCACACGGGCAGTCCACTCACCGCTGAACCAACGACGTCGCGATCGCAAAAGCACCGCGCTCGTCGGGCGACGTGCGACAGTGGTTGGTCGTGCAGAGGTTTCAGGCGTGACTGGCAACGTGCCCCAATCTCGCGAAATGGGGCATCGTTGGTCAACCGGCCCAGGTTACAGTTCTGTGACAAACCGCCTGAAAACGAAACGTCCGCCGCCCCGAAGGCGTGGCGGACGTCGTTTGGTCTGCCTGTTAGGTTATTGCACGGGGACAAACCCGGCCTTGGCGACAATCTCCCTGCCATCCGGACTGAACAGGAAGGTGATGAACTGCGCGGCCAGGCCCTGCGGCTCACCATCAGTGTAGAAAAACGTCGGACGCGCGTAGGGATACGATTTGTCGCGCACGGAATCTTCGCTGGGTCGCACCACCTTGCCGTCTTTCCCAACGATGCCGACCACCTTGATTCCTGGCGCAGCGGTGTAGGCCAAGCCGACATAGCCGATGCCACTGGGGTTTCGCGCCACTTCGGCCGCGATCTGTTCGTTGCCCGCCATCTTTTGCGACGACGAGGCATAGTCGCGCCGTTTCATCGCAAGATCCTTCCAGTCCTGATAGGTGCCTGAAGAGGTATTGCGCGTATAGATGGAAATGGCGCCGGGATTGCCGCCGACCGCACCCCAATCCTTGATGTCACCGGCAAAGATTTGCTCGACCTGCCGGGGGGTGAGTTGGGACAGCGGGTTCTTGCTGCTCACCACGACGGCCATGCCGTCGTAGGCAACGATCAACGGCTTCATCGAAACCCCTTTCGCCTGCGCTGCGGAAAGTTCCGTGGGTTTGGCGCGGCGCGACGACATGCCGATGTCAGCCGTGCGGTCGGTGATCGCCGCGAGACCGGTGCTGGAACCCTCTGCGGCAATTTCGAAGACCACACCGGGATTCTGCGCCCGGAACGCTTCGGCGAGCTGCGGAACCAACTTCGCCCCGAGCGTATCCGAGCCTTTGATGACGAGTTTGTCGGTGGCGCTGGCGGTTATGGCGAGCACCGCGCTGAACAATGTGAAGAGAATTGTATTTTTCATGAATAGACGTGGTTGGTTGGGTTGCGTTAAAAATTGAGCTGGAGCTGCGAACGGAGTCCATCGACCCGTTCCGTGGCACCGTCGGTCGTCTTGCCGGTGATGTAGCCAAGCTGGAGCTTTACGTCCTGTCCGACGAAGTAGTAATTGAGGCCGAGATAAGTTTCTTCAAGCCGTTGGCCGGTGCGCACCGCCGGGGCCGAGCGAATGCCATCCGAGGCGCGAATGCCACGGCCGTCGGCGTCAACCTCGCTGTAACGGGCGACCGCCTCGAGCTTGTCCGTCAGCAGGATCGACGGCTGAATCCAGAAGCCCGCTGGCTTCGCCGCGATCGTGCCGGTTGCGAGCACCCCGTCCACCTCAGCGGAGAGATACTCTGCGGCAAGGTTGAAGCGACCGACGGTCAAATCGCCGTATACGGAGAACTCATTGATGTCATGCCCCTTGCCGAAGTTGGTATTTCCTGCTCCCCCCGCATCGGGCAGGTAGCCATAAGCGGTGCCGACCACGTATCTTGTGGTCGCCGACACCATGCGGGAATAACCAATGTTCGTCCAGACCGCCATTTGGTTGAGCCCTCCATTGCCGGAACTGCTCGACTTTGATCCGTCCACCGATGCATCGCCAAAAGTCTGGGTGCGATTCACCGTCGTCAGCGCGGCGCCGTAGAAAAGGCCCGTGCTGCGATTCTTGCGGATGTTCGCATCGCCGCCCTCGAGGAAGATGCCCATCCGGTAACTGGCGGCACCGAGACGGCGACCGTTGTTGGGCTCAACAAAGAAGCGCGTGGCGGGTGAACGCTCGATCGCCTTGAGGCTGCCGGCAGAGGTGTATTCCTCGTAGCCGAAGTTCACCTTGCGCAGGCCGAAATCGAGCTGGACGGGCTCCGCGCCGAAGTAGCCATTCCACTGGGCGAAAGCCTTGTCAAAATTGCCGCCGGAAAAATCGTAGAGGAAGTTGACCGTCCAATTCGGACCGACGCCGGCGTTCATGCCGAAGTAGACGCGACGGAGGAAAAACTGGTTCGCATTCGGCAGGTTCTGATCGCTGCCCAATCCGGCATACTGCAACTGCAACCGGCCGCCGAGCGCGATGGAGTTGGTGCTCCTGCCCGCCGATACCGTCGAGACGACGGCAGCGGCCGCGTCGCGGGACAGCTCGGCTCGGAGTTCCTCGGCCTCCTGGTCATTGAGCACACCCTTGCGGATCAAGAGATCAATCAAGGGGCCGCTGTCTTGCGCGCAGGCGACGCTGGCCGCAAAAAGGGCCATCGCGATCGCGACGAATTTGGGAGTGAGTTTGAACATGTGTCTTGGTGGTTGCTTGTGCTTGGCGCGCGGGCACCAGCCCACGCTTACGCCCAGACTATCCGCCTCATGTTACAGTTTCATGACGGCATGGTGACAAAACGGGAAAAAGCCGGACGTGATCCTTCTTCTTGGGGCACAAGAAGCCCGCCAAACGGCGGTCGCGCACTCCAGCGAACTGGCGCGCTTCAACCGCTTGTCTCGGCCGACTCGGCGGCGATGGCGGTGAGCTGGATCAGGCCGTTGAGCGAGTTGAAGTGCTTCGTCCACTCGAAGTCACCCGCGTGTCCTCCGACGATTTGCTCGAAGAGCGCCTTCTTGTCGGCCTTGAGTGCCTGGATGCGCTCTTCGATCGTGCCGGCGGTGACCATGCGATAGACGAACACCGTGTTGGTCTGGCCAATGCGGTGCACGCGGTCGATCGCCTGGTCTTCCACCGCGGGATTCCACCACGGATCGAGCAGGAAAACGTAATCCGCCGCATGCAACGTAATGCCCGTGCCCGCGGCCTTGAGGCTCACGAGCATCACGGCGGCTCCCTGCGCGGTCTGGAACTGTTGCACAGGCTTCTGCCGGTCGAGCGTCATGCCCGTGATCTCGTAACGCGGCAGATCGGGATAATGCGCCGCAAGCGCGCTGCGCACGCGGTCGAGCAGGGAAACAAACTGCGAGAAAATAACGACCTTGTGGCCGCTGCTGACGATTTCCGCCAGTTTCTCAACCAGCAACTGCAGCTTGCCCGAATCGCTGAGGGGCGCATTGAGCCACGGAAGCAAATCCGGATCGCAGCAAATCTGGCGCAGCCGCGTGAGCAGCGCGAGGAAGCCAAAGGACTTCTCCTTCAGCGCCACCGTGATGTCCTCGCCGAGACGCGCGAGACCCTCGGTGCAAACCCGCGCATACTCGGCGCGTTGCACTTCGGTCAGCGGACAGAGCAGGTCCATTTCGACCTTCTTGGGCAACTCGGTGGCGACTTCGTTCTTCGTGCGGCGGAGTTTGAAGGGCTCGATCTGCAACCGCAGGCGCTTCATCGTGCCGTCGCGATCGACCGTCAGTGCCGTCTCGAATCCCGCGCGCGAGCCAAGCAGGCCGGGCAGCAGGTAACGGAAGAGGGACCACAAATCCAACTGCCGGTTCTCCAGCGGCGTGCCGGTGAGCACGAAGCGGTGCGCGGCCTTCAGCGCAAAGCACGCCTGCGTGACCTTGGCATCCGGGTTCTTGATGAACTGACCTTCATCGAGCACGGCGTAGCCAAACGGCGTCGAGTCGAGCAACGCGCGGTGCTTGCGCAGCTGGGTGTAACTCGCGAGCCAGATCACCGGCCCTGGGTTGGTCGTGAAATCATTGCCGCCCTTAAGCGTGTCCACCTTCGCCTCCGGAAAAAACCGCGCAATCTCTTCGCGCCACACCGGCACCACACTGGCCGGGCACACCACGATGTGCCGATGCTCCGGCATCGGGCGCGACATGAAGAGCGCGATCACCTGGGCGGTTTTGCCGAGGCCCATTTCGTCCGCCAGCAAACCATGGCAACCTGTCTCAGCGAGATGGTGCATCCACTCGACGCCCCGGCGCTGGTAGTTGCGCAGGTAGTCCGACAACACGGGCGCCTGCGCCGGCGGTGACATCACCGAATTCCGCCACGCTTCGAGTTCCGGACCCACCGACACTTTGATGCGACTGTCGTTGAAGAGAGAAAAAATCAGGTAGGGCGGCAGCGTGCCCCCGGACTCAACGTCCTCAAGGTTCTTGCGCCATTGCATCAGGCTGTCCCATTTCTCGGGCGCCATCGAAACGATTCCCAGATCGGGCACGAGCATCGGCGAGCGCCCGTGCTTGAGCAGCGCGGCAGCCTGTTCGTCGGTCAGCAGATTCTCCCCGGCGCGGAAAATCCAGCGCAGGTTCAGACCGGCACCGTCACCTCCGCCGTTTGAGCCGCTGCCAACGCGGCGCTCCGCCACGGCCTCGATCTCTATCGTGCGCGCCCCGAGTTTCAGCGACGAGACCTTCGCGTCGACCTCGATGGCGAACTGCTTCTTCCAGTGCGGCAACACGTCCTTCAGGAAGCCCGGGATGTCGCCGAGCGCGTCCATGCCGTAGGCGTGCGTCGCTTGATTGTAGCGAAAGTGGGCCTTGCGCGAATAGGTCGCGAGCGCGATGAGCTTGGCCCGCTCGGCCGCGCTGGGATGGACCGCCGTGTTGCCAAGCGCTGGAATCCGGTTTTTCCCCTGCTTCCAATACGCCAGAAAAACCAGCCCATCGCCCGTGGCCGTGAAACTGAGCAACAAATCGCGCGGCGGGCCCTCGGCCTTGGCCTCGCCGTTGCCGTTGGCCGCGCGAGCGGTTTTTCCCATCGGCATCGGTGGAGTGCTCCCATTGGGCAGCTTGGAACTCATCTCGTCCGCCACGAGCTCCTCGATCTCATGCAATCCGGCTACGGCAATCGCGTTCGCGAGCAGTTCATCGGTCGTGGAGGAGCGCACCCGAATCTTGTCCCCATCCCACACGATGACCGCGTATTCCTCTTTCTTGTCGATCCGGCGGTGGATAATCGCATCCGACGCACCGAGCTCAATTTCCCTGATTTCGCTGTCGCGATACATCTGATGACCACGCTCAACATGCGTAGTATCAAAGAATTGCTCCCAGTCAACTTCCAGTCGATCAAACCAAAACTCCAAGGATTGGGGAGTGTAGACACGCTTCGGTCCGTGGGAATTCATGCGTATAAAAGCCCTTCGTTAAAAAACCGCCCCCCCGGGAGCAACCCTAATCTTTCGCCCGGTGCGAACTAATCGCTGGCACCTTTGCTGCGCTTGGGCAGGTCACGCAATTCTTCTCGCCTGTTCCAGCGGTCATTTACGTCCCTTTCGCAACGAACGAAATCACGCGAATCTGTGGGCTTTGAACAACTATCGGTTGATCGCGGCTCGAATCGCGGCGAGCGTGCGCGCCGTCGCCCCACGATTGGTCGCGCTCCACTCCCGGGCCGCTTGCGCGAGAGCTTCTCGCTCCGGCACGCTCGCCAACATTTCCCCGGCCACCCGCACGAGATCGGCCGCGTTCTCCACCCGCCGCACGGCTCCGGCTTCGGTGAGCGAACGGATGATGTCGCGAAAATTTGTCATGTTCGGCCCGTGCAGCACCGGCTTGCCCAGCAGCGCCGCCTCCACGGGCGTTTGCCCGCCGTTGTGCGGAGTGAGGCTCTTGCCGACAAAGACGAGATCGGCCAGTTGCGCCAACCGCTGCAACTCACCCGTCGTGTCTCCCACCGCCACATCCACCTCGGCAGCGGCCGGACCCGTGGAACGAAAATGAAAGGTGCAGCCACTGCGTTCGAGCAGCGCACGCAGCTCGGCGCGCCGCTCGGCATGACGGGGCACGAGCAACAGGGAAACTTTCGCACCGCCCGCTCGCGCCGCTCGCAGGGCCGCCACGAGCGCCTCCTCTTCCCCCGGCCACGTTGATGAGCCAAGCAACACGAGACCGTTCGCCGGCAAACCAACCTCGCGCCGCAAGTCCGTCTGCGCTGCCTCGCCGAGCACAGGTATGTTTACGTCGAGTTTCAGATTGCCGGTCGTTTGCAGTCTTTCCGCCGGAAACCCGAGCGCCCGGAAGCGTTGTTCATCCCGTTTGGCGGCGCACAAGATTGTCGTGATCCCGCGCGCCAGCGAGCGCACCAGCCACTTGGCCTTGGCGGAATGACGGAAGCTTCGATCCGAGAGTCGGGCATTTACGCACAACATCGGCACGCCGCGCGTCTCGGCGGCGCGCACATGCTCCGGCCAACGCTCGCCTTCCATCAGTAACGCGAGATCGGGTCGCACCCGGCGCCACGCCCGCGCACTGAAACCCCAAAAATCGAGGGGAAAGTAGCCGATGCCGATCGCGAGCGCGGCGTATTTCTCCTTCGCCAACTGGTAGCCCGTGCTCGTGGTGGTGGTGAGGTAAATCTCAAACCCCGCTCCGTGCAGTCCGTTGAGCAACGGACCAATCGCGAGAATCTCCCCGACGCTCACCGCCTGGATCCAAAGCCGCTTCGCGCCCGGGCGTCGCGGCGGCAAAGCCGGCACTTCGCCGAAGCGATGCGTGAACCCTTCCGCATATCCGCCCCGGCGTCGCATCCGCAGCAAATAGTAAGGCGACACCAGCAACAGCAGCGGCAGAAAGAGAAGGCGGTAGATCCAGATCACGCGGACGCGCTAGGTTGGGAAGGGAAATCAAACCGCCGAGGCACGGAGTTCACAGGGTTGGTTTTCCTCCGTGTTCTGCGCGCCTCGGGTGTTCAAAGGCCGTGTTGGCTTACTTCCCCAGAACCCACGAGAAAATCAGCGGGGCCACGATTGTCGCGTCGGACTCGACGATGAACTTCGGCGTCCTCTCGCCGAGCTTGCCCCAGGTGATTTTTTCGTTGGGCACGGCGCCGGAATAGCTGCCGTAGCTGGTGGTGGAGTCGCTGATCTGCGAGAAGTAGCCCCAGAGCGGCACGCTGGTGCGGCCGAGGTCCTGATGCAGCATGGGCACGACGCAGATCGGGAAATCTCCGGCGATCCCGCCGCCGACTTGGAAGAAGCCGATCGACCCTTCGCCGTTGCGCAGCACCTTCGCCGTCTTCGTATACCACGCGGCGAGCCACGTCATGTATTCGATGCCGGTGCGCACGGTATGGACGTTCCTGATCTCACCGGTGATGACGCGTCCGGCATACATGTTGCCCAGCGTGGCGTCTTCCCAACCCGGGACGATGATCGGCAGCTTCTTCTCACAGGCCGCAACCATCCACGAGTTCTTCGGGTCGATCTGGTAGAACTTCTTCAACTTGCCGGAACGGATCACGCGATACATGAACTCGTGCGGGAAATACCGTTCGCCCGCCTTGTCCGCCGCCACCCACTCCTCGGCCACTGCGGCTTCGATGCGACGCATCGCCTCGCCTTCGGGGATGCAGGTGTCGGTCACGCGGTTCATGTGACGCCCGAGCAATTCCTGTTCATCGGACGCCGTGAGCTGCCGGTAATGCGGCACACGCTCGTAGTAATCGTGCGCCACGAGATTGAAAATATCCTCCTCCAGATTCGCACCGGTGCAGACGATGGCGTGGACCTTGTCCTTCCGGATCATCTCGCCGAGGCTGATGCCCAGCTCCGCGGTGGACATCGCGCCCGCCAGCGTGACGAGCATTTTCCCGCCCGCTTGCAGGTGGGTCTCGTAGCCCTTGGCGGTATCAAGGAGCGCGGCGGCGTTGAAGTGGCGGTAGTTCGCCGCAATAAATTGGGAGACCGGCCCCTTCTTCTTCGCGAGGGCGGCGTTGATGTCCTCGGGACGTTTCTTCTGGCGTTTGGCTTTCATGGGATGGCCGCAGTAGAAACTCCGACCGCAGCGGGGTCACGAGAAAAAATCCAACCACCCAACCCGCTGGAAAATCTGTCGAGCTTGAATTTTGCTTAGATTTCGCCTCCGGCTGCACTTGCCTCGGGCGTCCCACTCGGGGAATCTGCCGCCCATGTTGCCCCGTATCGGTGTCATCGCCCTGCTCGCACTTGTTCCGGTGAGCCTCTGCGCTCAACCGTTCCCCCACGAAAATTCCGACCTCCCCGTCGACCCGGCCGTGCGCTGGGGCCGCCTCGAAAACGGCCTGCGCTACGCAATCATGCCCAACCACGAGCCGAAGGGCCGCGCCAGCCTGCGCATCGCCTTCCACGCCGGCTCGCTGAACGAAACCGATGAGCAGCGCGGCCTCGCCCACTTCCTTGAGCATCTGGCCTTCAACGGCAGCACCCACTTCCCTCCCGGCACGCTCGTGGAATTTTTCCAACGCCTCGGCATGAGCTTCGGGGCCGACACCAACGCCTCCACCGGCTTCGACCGCACCACCTACCTGCTCGAATTGCCCGACACCAACGACGCCACCCTGGAAAAGGCCTTCACGCTCTTCGCCGACTACTGCGGCGGACTGTTGCTCCTCGAAAACGAAATCAACAAGGAGCGTGGCATCATCTTGAGCGAAAAACGGGCGCGCGACTCCATCGAGTTCCGCCAGTTCATCGGCGAATTCGAATTCCTCCTGCCCGAATCGCGTTTCATTCATCGCATCCCGATCGGCACCGAGGAGATCATTTCCGCCGCACCGCGTGCACGCTTCGTCGAATTCTACGACACGTGGTATCGCCCCGAGCTCACCACCGTCGTCGCGATCGGCGACTTCGACCCCGCCATCGTCGAGGCGCACCTCCGCAAAGCGCTCTCCGGATTCACCGCCCGCGCGCTGCCGGCCCCCCGCCCCAGCCTCGGTCGCGTTAACACCGTCAAGGGCGTCACGGCCCGCCTGCTCGCCGAGCCCGAAGCCTCCTCCGTGCGAGTAGCCATCCAGACAATCACACCGTTTGCCCCCGAGCCCGATACCGCCGCCAACCGCCTGAAATACCTCCCCCGCGAACTCGCCCTGCGCATGCTCAACCGCCGTTTCTCCATCCTCGCGAAAAAGGAAGGTGCACCGTTCGTCTCCGGACAGGTCGGCGCGACCGAGCAATTTGATTTCTTCAGCAACGCCTCCGTTGAGCTTCGCTGCCAGCCCGACCAATGGCGCGCCGCCCTCGCCGTCGCCGAGCAGGAACTCCGCCGCGCCCTCGAATTCGGCTTCCAGCCCGCCGAACTCACCGAAGCCGTCGCCATCACGCGCAACTCCCTCGAACAAGCGATCCGCACCGCCACCACGCGCCGGTCCGAGCGCCTCGCCGACGCCCTCAGCGGCAAGTTGATCGACGGCGAAGTCTTCACCCACCCGACCACCGAGCTCGCCCTCTACGGCCCCGCGCTCGATCGCATCACCGTCGAGCATTGCGCAGCCGCCCTGCGCCAGACATGGGACGAGAAAATCGGTCGCCGTCTCTTTGTCACCGGCAACCTCACGCTCTACCAGCCCGAGGAACAAATCACCGCCGCCTACGAGGCCAGTCGCGCCATTGCTGTGCAGCCCCCGGCCAAGATCGACGATGCCACCTTCGCTTACACCGATTTCGGCCCGGCCGGGAAGATCATCAAACAGGAAAACGTCACCGACCTCGACGTCACGCTCATCGAGTTCGCCAACGGCGTGCGCCTCAACCTCAAACCGACCGACTTCGAGGCCGGCCGCGTGCGCGTCAACGTCCGCGTGAGCGGCGGCCGCCTCACCTTGCCCGCCGCAAACCCCGGACTCTGGTTCCTCGCCAACAACACCTTTATGCTCGGAGGCCTCGGCCACCACAGCGCCGACGATCTGCCCCGCCTGCTCGCCGGTCGCACCGTCGGCACCAACTTCAGCACCGGCAACGATGCGTTCCTTTTCGGCGGCACCACCGACCGCGCCGACCTGCTCCTCCAACTGCAAATCATCTGCGCCTTCATCACCGACCCCGGCTTCCGACCCGAGGCCATGCGGCAGTTTCAAAAAGGCGCGGAAATGTTCTACGACCGCCTCGCTCGCGTCATCGAAGGCCCGCTCCAGCTCGAGGTCCCTCAGCTCCTCGCCAACGGCGATCCGCGCTTCGGTCTGCCCTCCAAGGAAGCCGCTCTCGGCGGCACCCTCGCCGAGGTCCAGGCGTGGCTCGCTCCCGAGTTTGCCCGCGGCGCTCTCGAGGTGGCCATCGTCGGCGATTTTGATCCCACCGAGGCGCTCGCCGCCGCCGCCCGAACCTTCGGCGCACTCGCGCCTCGTTCGGCCAAGCCTTCCTACGAAACCCAGCGCGCCGCCAGCTTCCCGGCCGCTGCGCTCGCGCGCCAGTTCATCACCACCACCGAGATTCCCAAGGGCATGGTGCAACTCTTCTGGGAGGCCACCGACAACCGCGACGTCACGCTCGCCCGCCAGCTCAGCCTGCTCGCCGCCGTGCTCGACGACCGCCTCCGCGTGAAAATCCGCGAGGAGATGGGCGACACGTATTCACCCAGCGCCGGCGCTTCGCTCAGCGACACTTTTCACGGTTTCGGCCACCTCGTTGCGCAAGCCACCGTCGCACCCGACAAGGCCCGCGCCGTCGCCGACGCCATGCGCGCCGCCGCCACCAGCCTGTTCGAGCGCGGCGTGACCGACGAGGAACTCGTCCGCGCCAAACAGCCCGCGCTCACCGCCATCCGCCAATCCATCCGCACCAACCCCTATTGGCTCGGCAGCGTGCTCGGCTCGGCGCAGGAACAACCCCAACGCCTCGAATGGGCCCGCACCCGACTCAGCGGCACAGAAGCCATCACCGCCGTCGAACTCACCGCCTTGGCCAAGCGTTACCTCAACCCCGCCAAGGTCCACGAATTCCTCTCCCTCCCCGCTCCCGCCCACGTGCCCTGACCCAACGCCTCCCC
>CAMTVF010000027.1:0-10785 GCA_947085115.1 uncultured Opitutaceae bacterium
GGACCTTTTTATGCCGCTTCCGGGAAGCGGGGGAGTTTGTTGCACGAGCCATGTTTTTAGTGGTTGGGTTTGGTCGCCGGCGGGTCGGTTCGTTGAGAGGTCACCCGCCTGGCGTAGTTATGTTTTCGCTTCGGCTGTCTTAACGGAGCCCAAAGGGCAGACAGCGCTTGAGCGGCTTGGCATGGCCTGGCGCCACCAGCTTGTCGCGAGAAGCACGGCGTTTGGCCTTGGTGCTTTTGGCGGCGAGCAAGTGACGGAAGCCTGGCGTGCGCCGGATCAGCTTGCCCGTTCCGGACAATTTGAAGCGCTTGGCGACTGATTTCTTGGTCTTTTGCATGACGATGAGCGGACGAAAACAGAGAGGCGGCGCACCGTTGGCAAGGGGAAACTTTACGCATTTTCACGGGCGAACTGTTTCCCGCCAAGACCATTGCGCACGACAGCAGTTTTGATTGGATGCCAACGTTTTCCCTATGTCCGATTCGCCCCTTCAGCCTTCGGCTCTCGCGCCGGCCGTGCAAGGACTCCCCCCTTCCGCCACGTTGGCCATCAACGAACGGAGGCACCAACTCGAAGCGGGCGGGCGCAAAATCTACAAGTTCGGCCTTGGACAATCGCCCTTCCCCGTCCCTGCCTCGGTGGTCGCCGCACTGCGCGATGCCGCTTCGCAAAAAGATTACCTGCCAGTGCGAGGTTTGCGACCGCTACAAGAAGCGGTCGCCGGTCACCTATGATGATCTCGCCAACCTGCCTCCACCCCGCGAGCAACCGCCGCTGCACGGCACCTACCGCGGCACTGATCTATACACGCTACCTCCGCCGTGTGGTGGCTGGGTGGTGTTGCAAGTCCTCAATTTGCTCGAGCGCGCTGCGCCCATCACGCTCGCCCCCGGCACCAGCGGGCGCGACGAAGTGGTCATGCGCGCCCTGCTGACCGCCCACGGTTACCGTCAGGCCCACCCAGTCGTTGACATGGTGAACCATGAGGCCGAAACCGCGCAGCGCATCAGCAAAGAGTTGGCCGCCCAACTCGACACCAAGGAATCCGGAGAAACCACCCACCTTTCAATCGTGGACCGCGACGGGATGGCGGTCGCCGTCACCACAAGCATCAATACCTATTTCGGTGCCTGGGTGGCCGCCAAGGATCTTGGCTTCTTCTACAACGACTGCATGAAGGAGTTTGAAATCGGAAAACCGAATCACCCGTTCGCACTTCGCGCCGGCGCGATGCCCTACTCGTCCATGAGCGCCACGATCGCCGCACGCGACGGTCGCCCCATCCTTGCCATCGGCAGTCCTGGCAGCGCGCGCATCATTTCAGCCGTCGCCCAAGTCACCCAGCGTTGGCTCGACGGACAATCATTGCCCGACGCAGTTGCCGCGCCGCGCCTGCACGTCGTGCCGCCGTCGCGGGGCTACATCGAGGACCCCCCATCGCCGCAGCCAACTCGACCGAGTGGCGCACACGGCTCGGCCTCTCTGTGCAAGAGCTCGCCACCGACATTATGATTGGAGAACGCAACGCCTATTTCGGTGGTGTTGACGCAGTCGGTTTCGAGGACGCTCGCTGGATCGGTGCCGCCGACCCTCGACGCGACGGCTCAGTAGCAAAATAGCGCTAGTGCGCCGACCGACGGCGGCATTGGCGTAAATTGCCCAATGCACTGTCACGCGGCACTTTGACGAACCGCACAACGATCATGCGCATCATTGCACAAGTGATGCGCAGTCGCAGACGACGAGGATGAGTAAAAAGGAGGGGGTCAACCCACGCCCTCCACCATGATCTCACGTCCCACTCCCCAGACTGCCACGCTGGATGCCAACGAAGCTGTCGCAACCGTTGCCTTCCGCCTGAGCGAGCTCTTCGCGATCTATCCGATCACTCCTTCTTCGCCCATGGGCGAGTGGGTCGATGAGTGGTCTGCGCAACAGCGCACCAATCTCTGGAATCACGTTCCCGAGGTGATCCAGATGCAGTCGGAAGGCGGTGCCGCGGGTGCGCTCCACGGCGCACTGCAAGCCGGGGCGCTCGCCAGTTCATTCACCGCATCGCAGGGCCTCCTGCTGATGATCCCCAATCTCTACAAGATTGCCGGCGAACTGCATCCGTTCGTGCTCCATGTGACCGCCCGCTCCCTTGCCACGCACGCCCTGTCGATTTTCTGCGACCACGGGGACGTCATGGCCTGCCGTCAAACCGGCGCTGCGATGCTCTGCGCCAGTTCCGTGCAGGAAGCGCAGGACTTCGCAGCCATCTCCCATGCCGCGACGTTGCGCACGCGCGTGCCGTTCCTGCATTTCTTCGACGGTTTCCGCACTTCGCACGAAGTGCAAAAAATCGAACTTCTCTCGGACGACGATCTACGCGCGCTCCTGCCGCCCGGTGGCATTGAAGCCTTCCGGCAACACGCCCTCACCCCCGACCGTCCCACCATCCGCGGCACGGCTCAAAACCCCGACGTGTTTTTCCAGGCCCGCGAAGCCGCCAACGCCTACTACGCCGCTGTGCCGGCTGCGGTGCAGGAGTTGTTTGATTCTTTCGCCGTGCGCACCGGTCGTTCCTACAAGCTGTTTGATTACGAGGGGCACCAGGAAGCCGACCGCGTTATCATCATCATGGGTTCGGGAGTTGAGACGGTGGCCGAAACAGCTGCGTGGCTGAACGCCAACGGCGAACGCACCGGCGTGCTGAAGGTGCGTCTGTATCGTCCGCTTGATCCCGTCGCTCTCCTCGCCGCCCTGCCAAAGTCCGTGCGGAAAGTTGCCGTGCTCGACCGCACGAAAGAACCGGGCGCACTCGGCGAACCGATGTTCCTCGACGTCGCCACTGCGCTGTTCGAAAGCGACCGCCGCAACGAGATCAAACTCATCGGCGGCCGCTACGGTCTGGGCTCCAAGGAATTCACACCGGCCATGGCCAAGGCCGTGTTTGATCACCTCGCCGCTCCCGCTCCCCTGAAGCGCTTCACGGTCGGCATCAACGACGACATCACAAAACTCTCGATCCCCTACGATGCGGACTTCGACCTCGAGACCGACGAGACGCGCCGCGCGGTGTTCTACGGTCTCGGCGCTGACGGCACCGTCGGGGCCAACAAGAACTCGATCAAGATCATCGGTGAAGGCACCGACCTGAATGCCCAGGGCTTTTTCGTTTACGATTCCAAGAAAAGCGGCGCGATGACCGTCTCGCACTTGCGTTTCGGCCCGCGGCCCATCCGTGCACCCTACCTCATCGGCCGCGCCGGGTTTGTCGCGGTGCACCATTTCCCCTTCATCGAGCGCATGGAGGTGCTCACGCAGGCACGGCCCGGCGGCACGCTCCTGATCAATGTCGCCACGCCCGCCGACAAGGTCTGGGACCGTTTCCCGCGCGAAGCACAGGAGCGCATCCTCGAACTGAAGCTCAAAGTCCACACGATCGACGCCTCCAGCGTCGCCCGCGACGCCGGCATGGGCGGGCAGATCAACACCGTGATGCAAACGTGCTTCTTCGCCCTCTCGGGCGTGTTGCCGCGTGACGAGGCGATCGCCGCGATCAAAGAGGCGATCAAGAAAACCTACGGCAAGAAAGGCGACGCCGTCGTCGCCAAGAACGAAGCCGCGGTGGATGCCGCACTCGCTGCGATGCACGAAGTGGTGCTCCCCGGTGCGGTCACCGCCAAATTCGGCCGGCCCGCGGTGGTCGCGCAAGTTGCGCCCGATTTCGTCCAGCGCGTCACTTCGATGATGCTGGCCAACAAGGGCGATGACCTGCCCGTGAGCGCCTTCCCTCCCGACGGCACGTGGCCCGTCGCCACGACCAAGTGGGAAAAACGCAGCATTGCGCTCGAGATTCCGACCTGGGATCCGGCGCTGTGCATCCAGTGCAACAAATGCGTGCTGGTTTGCCCGCACGCCGCCATTCGGTGCGCCGCGTATCCCGAAGCAGCCGTTGCGGATGCGCCCGAGACGTTTCAAGGCGTCAAGCTTCGCAGCAACGACGTCCCCAACCACCTCTACACGATTCAAGTCGCGCCCGAAGACTGCACGGGTTGCACGCTGTGTCAGAAGGTTTGCCCTGCGCGCGACAAGAGCGATCTCAAGCGCAAGGCGATCATGATGGCGCCCATCGAACCCCTCGTCGAAAAAGAGCGCGCCAACTTCGACTTCTTCCTCAACCTGCCGCCGGCACCGGCCGCGCTGCTCCAGGATACCGTGAAAGGTTCGCAGTTCCGCGAACCCCTCTTTGAATTCTCCGGTGCCTGCACGGGCTGCGGTGAGACGCCTTACATCAAGCTGCTCACGCAACTTTACGGCGACCGCTTGCTTATCGCCAACGCCACGGGTTGCTCATCGATCTACGGCGGCAACCTGCCCACGACGCCCTACACGGCCAACCGCAAAGGCCGCGGTCCGGCCTGGTCCAACTCGCTCTTCGAAGACAACGCCGAATATGGCCTCGGAATCCGCGCCGGCGTCGATCAACTCGCCGCGCAATCACTGCAGCTGCTCAAGGAACTGGCTCCGCAGTTGCCAGCCGATGTCGTCGCTGGAATCGACACCGACCAATCAACCGACGCGGCCATCGCCACAGCCCGCGCCCATGTTGTCACCCTCAAGAGCCTGTTGCCCGCCTTCGGCGCGGACGAGCGCGCCACGCGCTTGCTCGGTCTCGCCGATTACCTCGTGAAGAAGACCCTCTGGATCGTCGGTGGTGACGGTTGGGCCTACGACATCGGCTTCGGTGGTCTCGACCACGTGCTCGCGAGCGGACGCAAGGTCAACATCCTCGTCCTCGACACGGAGGTCTATTCCAACACGGGCGGCCAACGTTCGAAGTCCACTCCGATCGGCGCGGTCGCCAAGTTCAGCGCCGCCGGCAAGGACACCGACAAAAAGGACCTTGCCATGATGGCGGCGAGTTACGGCCACGTCTACGTTGCCCGTGTCGCCTTCGGCGCGAAGGACAGCCAGACGGTGCAGGCCTTCATCGAGGCCGAAGCGCACCCCGGACCGTCACTCATCATCGCCTACTCGCATTGCATTGCGCACGGCTACTCGCTCTCCAACGGCCTTGAACAGCAGAAGCTCGCAGTGGACAGCGGACACTGGCCCCTCTTCCGCCACGACCCGACACGCAAGGAAAGGAATCTGCCGGTGACGACCCTCGATTCGCCACCACCCAAGGTCAAGTTGAAGGACTACACGCGCAACGAGCTTCGTTACCAGGTGCTCTTCAAGACCAACCCGGAACGGGCCGCCGCCTTGGGTGTGCTGGCCCAGAAAGCAGTCGATAAGCGTGTCGCCAGCTACCAGCAGCTTGCCGCAAATGGCATGTCGCCCAAGCCTGCGGCACCAGAAACGCCTCCCGCCCCTGCCACCGAAACCAAACCCACGAATTAAGGAGGCACCATGGACCTGACCACCACTTACCTCGGCCTGAAACTCAAATCGCCGTTGATGCCGGGAGCATCGCCGCTCGCCAACCGCCTCGACAACATCCGGCGGCTCGAGGACGCAGGCGCTTCGGCCATCGTCCTGCACTCGCTCTTCGCCGAGCAGATCGAAGGCGCCTCCATCGCCGTGTCCCGCCACATTGACCGCTGGCAGGACACCTTTGCGGAAGCCACGTCGTTCTTTCCGCAAGGACAAGACTACCTGCTCGGCCCGGACGAATACCTCGGACGCATTTCCGCGATCAAAGCGGCGACGAAATTGCCGGTCATCGCCTCGCTCAACGGCACGCAAATCGGCACGTGGACAAACTACGCGCGCCTGATGGAACAGGCCGGCGCCGACGCGCTCGAACTCAACACCTACTTCCTCGCGACGCGTCGCGCTGAATCCAGTTCCAGCGTCGAGCAACGGGTCATTGACATCGCCCGAGCCGTGCGCGGTGCGATCAATATCCCGGTAGCGGTGAAGCTTTCCCACTTCTACACCTCCGTCGTGCATTTGACGGGACAACTGGAAGACGCCGGCATCGACGGAGTCGTGCTTTTCAATCGGATATTCCAACCCGAGATTGACATCGAAACCTTCGACGTGCTGCCCCGTCTTGGTCTATCAAGTCCGGAAGATGTTCGCGTGCGGCTCCGCGCACTGGCCCTCATGCGAGATCAAGTGAAGCTCAGTCTTGCATGCTCCGGCGGGGTTCATTCATCCGCAGAGGTGGTCAAGGCGCTGCTCGCGGGTGCCGACGCGGTTCAAGTTGTCGCTGCCCTGCTCCGTGACGGACCCGACAAGTTGGGCGAAATTCTCACCGACCTGAAGATCTGGATGGAGAAGTTCGAATACAGCTCCGTGTCCGAAATGCGCGGTGCGCTCAGCCTGCGCAACTGCCCGGACCCCGAAGCCTACGAACGCGGCAACTACCTGCGCTCGCTGCAACTCTGGCGCGAATAGCAAGCCTAGTAGCCGATTGCCGCGTTGGTGCGGCGGGGATCGGCATAGCCCGTGCGCGTGCCGCCGGGATTCAACGTGATCGCGTTCAACCCACCGTATTGGCGGCCCGTTCCGGCGGGCTCGCGCAAATTCACCGTCCAACCGAGCGCCCTCAGGCCATCCGCCGTTTCCTTCGCCAAGGACGCCTCCGCTTCGATGGCGTCCGGTTGATTTTTCTGGAGCGGATTATACCAGTGGATCCGGGTGTCTCCGATGGCCTCCGCAAGCGGTCGGTTGAAAACGAGGTGGTCGATCAGGCCTTGCAAGACGCCGGTCGGAATACGCGCCGCCCCGGGAAGGCCGATGGCCAGCACGGGTTGTTCCCCGCGAAACACAATCGTCGGCGAGATGGTGCTGCGCGGCCGCCGACCGGCCTCGATGAAATTCGGGTTCTGCTCATCGGTGAACGCAAAGTTGCTCATGGAGTTGTTCATGACGATACCCGCTGCGACGACCGCCGCGCCAAAATGCAGACTCTGGGACTGCGTCGCACAAACCACGTTACCTTCCGCATCCACCACCGCAAAATGCGTGGTCGAAGCATGCACCGGCTCGGGTTCGGCAACCCAGGTGGTCTGCCTGCCCTGCACCTTTCCCTCACCTGCCTGCTCACGGATCCGTGCAATGCCCTCGGGACTGGTGAGCAGGTTGAAAGCACGGCGCGATCCTTCCGAATCGGCAATGGAACGCTGCACCGCGGGCTGCACCACGCGCCAGATGCGCCCGATGAGATCGAGGTTTTCCACCGAGCGAAGCGGCGGGGTGAGTGCTTCCGGTTCAAGCGCCTTGAGAATGGCCAGAAAGAGCGCCCCGCCGGTCGTCGGCGGGGGACCGCTCAGGATGCGGTGACCGCGAAAGGTGATGCCCAGCGGCTCGGTGATGCGCGCCTCGTAGAGGGCAAAGTCCTCGCGGGTGAGAATCCCGCCGCCCTTTTTGGAAGCCGCAACGATGCTGGCCGCAATGGAACCGCGGTAAAAGCCGTCGGTTCCTTCGCGCGCAAGCGTCTCCATGGTTCGGGCGAGATCTTCGTTGGCCAGCCGGCTTCCCACGACCGGCAATTTGCCGTGCGGCAGGTAGAGTCGCGCGAGGTCAGGATCACCTCCGCGCAATTTCTCTATCCGTTCTTCGAAAAACTCGCGGGTCTTTGGCAAAATCAAAAAACCGTTGCGCGCAAGTTCGATGGCCGGGCTCACATTGTCCGTCCAAGCAAGCACGCCCCACTGTTGGTGGGCTTGATAAAGCGACGCCGCGAGTCCCGGCACACAGACGGCACTCCAACCATCGGAACGAGCGCGATCATCGAGGCGGCGAAACGCCCCAGGATCAAGCGAGCGACTGGCCTCATCCATTCCATCAATGGCGAAGGTGCGTCCCGTCTTGGCTTCATAGAACAGCAGCATCAGCTTGCCGCCCAGACCGGATCCATAGGGCTCCGCAACCCCCAGGGCGAGGGAGACAGCCACGGCCGCGTCGATGGCGTTGCCGCCCGACTTCAGCACGTCGACTCCAATCTGCGCCGCCTCGGGATGACCCGCGACCACCATGCCATGCGCGGCATGCACAGGTTCCACGGTGACGGGCACGGTGCCGAACACCCAGACCGGCGCAAAAACACACAGGGTGGCGGTGAAAAAGAATCGGCGCAGCACGAGAGGGGATTGGAGTGGCATGCGAAGCAGAAAAAAGCCCCTCCGTGGCAAGGAGGGGCTTTGGACTTCGATCTGTTAGAGCTTCTTCGAAACCTGCACCGACCAGGATAGCCCGCGCGCCATCAGGTTGTAAACCGAGGTATCGTAGCCACGGGAGTCGCTCGAGAGCGGCGGGATTCGGTCGAAGATGTTGACGGCGCCAAGTCGAATCGTGGTGTCATTGGCCCACTTGTTCTTTGTCTGCAGGCGATATGAGACAAAGGCATTGGTCGAAATCGAGTCCCTCACCTTCATGCGGTAAACAAAGCCGCCGTTGGTGAAGACCGGGACGATGTAGCTCGGGGAACCCAGCGATTGGTAGGTCGCGGCTGTCGTCGTGGCTCCACTGTCCGTGTAGGTGCCGATGTAATAGGCCGAGACGCCCGCGCCCCAAACCTTACGCCGCCAGTTCAGCGACGCGGATCCGCGCCATTTGGGAGAGGCACCAGCCACGACGGAGCTGTTCGTGTCAAGCAACTCGGTGCGAGGCGAAGTCTTCGAATTGTAGGCGTAGAAGGAGTTCAGGTAGGTCCACGTCGTGTTGAACGTAAAGTTGCCGATCGCCATCTTCGGGAGACGGTAGTTCAGGTCGAAATCGAAGCCGTTCACGAATTCCGCCGACTTGTTGAAGAAAGTCGTGCGGATGATGTCGATGGCCCCGACGACTGCACGCTGGTTGCCGGGGGTGCGCGTGGAATTATAGGTTGCGAAAAAATCGCGGTCGGCCTGCGTGACCGGAAGCCGGACAATGGCCGGATCGCCCGCGTAATTGGCACCGCCTGACCTGAGATCAATGTTGCCGATGCTCTGGCCCGCAGCGAGGGCGGCCTGCGTCGCGGCAAGGAGGGCAGCGGTGTCGTCAGCAATGGAGCCGGATGACGCGATCACGTCCGATTGGCGGATTTCCCAATAATCCGCGCCGACTGAAAGTCCCTTCACGAGGGGCACCTCGATCACGATGCCTGCGGATTTACCCCGGGCTTCCTCCGGCTGGAGATTGGGATTCCCCGCGGCAACGCTCCGGCGATTTGACGGACCGTCGGTGGGCAGACCCGTAACCGCGCTGCGGTAGGTATCGGTGCTCCCGGTGACCGTGCGGATCAGCGTGCCGGTGAAAAGCTGCGCCAGATTGGGCGCATGGAACCCCTCGTTGTAGGAGCCGCGCACCATCATCCATCGGAAGGGCTGCCAACTGGCACCCACCTTGGGTTTGGAGGTGTCGCCAAAATCCGTATAGCTTTCATAACGCATCGAGGCGGATAGTTCGAGGGAATGCACCAGCGGCAAAGTGAACTTGCCTCCGACGAGCGGGACGACCAATTCGGCATAAGCTGCGCTGACGTGGCGGTTGCCGTGGGTATCGGAGTTGGGTGAAAATCCGAGGAAATCGTTCGAGGCAGGATCGAGCCCTGATCCCGGTGGATTCAGGCCGGCAAATGGCGGGCGGGAGTCATCATAGACTTCGTAGCGGTATTCACCGCCGAAGGCCGAGCTGATGCTGTTTCCACCCCAGATCGGGAACAACTCACCGCTCGCCCGGATATCCCAACTGCTCAGCTTGGTGATGCCATTGCGGACGAAGCGTGAGCGGAACGTCGATTGGACGCTTTCGGGATTCTTGTAGGGACCGGTGACCACCAACGCGCCGTTCTGGACGGCGAAAGAGTGGGTGAACGGATTGAACGCGAGCGCCGGATCCGTCTGGTTGATGGCGTTGATGAGAAGACTTTTCCTGGTCGGACCGAATTCGTCGTCGGTGACCCGTGAATCACCCTTGAGCAAGGCGGACTCCCAGCTCCAGGTCTGGGCAAACTTTCCGCGCAAACCAACGACGCCACGATAGGTGGAATTTGTCACCGTGGCGACGCGATCATGCAGATCGAAAAGGCGTTTGTTGCTGATCAGCACTGCCGCAGGCGTGCCGGTGAGGCGCGGTGTGCCATCAGTGTTCGGCGCACCCGTGGTTGACCAGAAGCGGGTGCCAAACGGATTGTAGGGGTTCGTCGTGGGAACGATGATGTTGCCGTCAGTGGACGCCGTGATGCCGTCGGGCTCGCGGTTGGTGACCGAGCGGGCATCGTAGGCCAGAAGCTCGGCGAAGGCGGTCAGGTTGGGCTTGATGTCGTATTCGCCACTGATGAACGCATTCACCCGCGTCGTCTGAGGCTGGATCACGCGATAGGTGTTGTTGTCCCAATAATACGTGGCGGTGATGCCGGCGCGGCTGGGCGTGGCGGTTTGGAAACCGATGCCCGTTGTCGTCGGCACCAGAAAAAATTGTCCGGAAGTGGCCGCCAACGTTGCCGGGATGCCGCTGGTGCGGCCGGCAGTGAACACCCCATTGGTCACCGTGCCGATGGAATAGTTGCCGAAGGAGCTGGTGGCTGATCGGGCGTTGAAGGTCGTGCTGGTCGAAACGTTCCACGGTTCGGGTGCCCGGGCACTCTTGTCCGCCTCGGCGGCAAACGGCCGGTCGCGGGCATACATGACCTCGCGGTCAAACACGTCGATGGTGACGACGCCACGGCCCTTGCCGCCGAGAAAATCGAATCCGTGGGTGAGCGTTGCGCGCGCTTCCTCCCCGTCGCTGTAGCGGGTTTGGCCGTAACGCAGCACCAGTTCGGTTCCGCGATATTCGCGGCGCATCAAGTAATTCACCACACCA
>CAMTVF010000028.1:0-17822 GCA_947085115.1 uncultured Opitutaceae bacterium
GCGAAGGCATTGCCCTGCGTTTCCTTGCCGCCAAATCCACCCCCCATGCGCGGCGCCTGCACCACAACCTTGTGTTTGGGCAAACCCATCACCTCGCAAACAATCGACTGAATTTCCGACGGGTGCTGCGTGGACGAATTGATCAAGACCGTGTCGTCCTCGCCGGCCTCGGCCCAGGCCGCATGGGTCTCAAGATAGAAATGTTCCTGGCCGCCAAACTCAAACTCGCCGGTAAAACGGAGCGGTGCCCCGGCCAGCGCGGCGGGGCAGTTTCCCCGCGTCAACGTATGTGGCTCGGTGTGATAACTGTTGCGCGCCATTGCCTCCTTGATGCCCAAGACCGGCACCAGCGGCTCATAGTCAACTTGCACGAGAGCGGCGGCGGCGCGGCACGCCGCGAGGGAATCCCCGATGACGGCACCGATCATCTGCCCGTGGAAACGCACATCATCATGGGCAAAGAGCGGTTCGTCGTGACGCGCCACGCCCACGTTGTTCTCGCCGGAAATATCCTCCGCCAGCAACACCGCGTGCACCCCGGGGTGCTGGAGCGCGGCCGCCGCATCGCGTCTCGTGATCTTCGCGTGCGCATGCGGTGCCATGATTGGCCAGACATCGAGCATGCGACGGCGCTGCGCCGTGTCGTCCACATAGAGCGCGCGGCCCGTCACGTGGCCGACGGCGCTCTCGTGCCGCAGATGCCTCGTCGCATCATCCACCGACCAGGGTCCGCTGAAAGCGTAGGCCGCCGCGCCATCGTGCACCTCGCTTTGTTCGCCGGAGACAAACTTTTCCCACAACGAGACCACCAGGCCACGCCGATATGCCGCGCCACTGCGCACATCGTCGATGGGCGTAAACTCGGTGCGCAGAATCTCCGCCACGTCGGACGCAGCCTCGGCCAGTTTGCGACCGACCAGCGCAGCCTCGGCCTGAAGAGCGCGCTTGGTGCGCTCCGCCACCCCACCATAGGCGAGCCGGGCCTTGCGCACGATGCCGTCGGCGTCGACGTCCACACAAAAGGCCGCTGCGACGATGCTGATATCGAGCTCGACGCGGTGCGAAACCTTGTCGAAGCCCACGCGACGCGTCATCGCACCCTGCGGTTTCGCCGGTGGCAGCAGGATCTCCTTGATGATCTCATCCGAACGCATCGCCGTCTGGCGATAGCCGGTGAAAAACTCCGCGAGCGGCAATTCGCGCTCCCCGGTCGGAGAAGCGAGCACGATCGATGCATCAAAGGTAAGCAGCACCGGCGCGCTGTCGCCGATCGGCGAGGCCGTCGCGATGTTGCCGCCCATCGTGGCGCGATTGCGGATCTGCCGTGCGGCAAAGACGCGCATCATGCGGGCGAGCGACGGATACTCGTCCGCCAATTTCTCTTCGATCGCAGTGAACGTGACCGCCGCGCCAATGCGCCAGCTCCCGTCTGCGGCGCGCGTCAACTGAGTCAATTCAGGCACGGCTTCGGTCGCAATGAGCACCGGAAATTTTTTCGCCTTCTTGTTCAGCTCCACCCCGATCTCCGTTGCGCCCGCCACCAAGCGCGCGTCGGCATGGGCCTCTTTCATCTGGAACAATTCACCCAGCGAGGCCGGACGCAGAAACCGTTCGTCGTTGAGTGCATAATTGAGCCCCTCCGTCGCAGCCACCGGTTGCGCCAGGCGCGCGGCGAAGGCGTCATCACCGCATTTCGGCGTGCCCCCGCACGACCGGTAGGCATCAAGCGCCGCGTCGCGGATCGACCGATAGCCGGTGCAGCGGCAGAGATTGCCGCAGAGCTGATCATTGATCTTCGCGGGCGACTGGCAATCGCGGCGATGGTAGCCCTCGAACATGGACATGACAAAGCCCGGCGTGCAGTAGCCGCATTGCGAACCGTAGTGCCCCACCATCGCGTTTTGCACCGGATGCAATTCCTTGCCGCGAGCGAGGCCTTCCACCGTCCAGATTTCCCGGCCGGCAAACATCGGCAGCAGCGCGATACAACTGTTGATCGAGCGATACGTGGCGCGGCCATCGCTGTCCCGCTCCACCAACGCGACCGAGCAAGCCCCGCAATCGCCCTCGTCGCAGCCGCGCTTCGAGCCGGTGCGCCCGGTCGAGCGCAACCACTCGAGCAGCGTGGTGGTCGGTGCCACGCCTTCCACGCGAACGACCGTGCCGTTGAGAGTGACGGTAAAGCTGGAGACGACCATGTCCTCAGAGTGCCGCGCGATTGACGTCTTTGTAGTAGAGGTAGCGTGCAGGCGTCTTGCCCATCGCGACAAACCATTGCGGACAATACGGGCCCATCCAAACAACGTCGCCCTTCTCCACGGGATACCAGGAATCCCCGAGCCGGTAGACACCTTGGCCCCCGAGCATCACGAGCCCGTGCTCCATCACGTGAATCTCCACAAAAGGCAGGTGCCCGCCCGGTTGGTAGGCGAAAATATTCACCGCCATGTCAAAGGCCGGCTCGTCAGGGAGCAACACTTGCAGATGCGCCGCGGGATCACCGAGGAATGGCGTGCCCTTGACCTTGGCCTCGTCGCCCAGAATCGCGCGCGGCGCTGGAGAGCCCGGCACAACGGCATACTTTTTCTGGAAGAACATCACCTGCGTGCCGGCCTTCGGCGCGCTCAAATCACAGACCTGTCCGGCGGGGGAAAAGAAAAACGCACCACCGCTGCAGCGCTGCTTGGCGCCAGCCTGCATCACGGTGATTTCACCACTCATGACGTAACCGAACGTCTGGATTCCCGGCTGCCGGAACGTGGCGCGCCCGCCTTTTTGAAAGGTCACGAGCAACTGCGCAAACTTTGCTCCCATCGCCTCATTGATCAAAATGACCGCCGTCGCGCCGGTGATACCGGGAACGGTGCTGTTGACGTGGTTGTGCGGGGTGAGCAGCGCATGGCGGGGGCCGACGTGTGCTCGGGTGTGACCAAAGAGTTCAGGCATGAGATTCAGCGTTGAGGTTGGATGAACTTACCCTTCTGCGTCGCGGGCGCAATCCTGCCGTCAGTCCAAATCGGCCGGCCGCGCACATAGGTGTGGGTAAAACGCACTCGGGTCTGGCGGCCCACATAGGCGCTGATCCGGTGCTGCGTCCAAAGTTCGGCCGCGGTGATCCTGTGTTTCCTGTCGGAGATTTCGAGCAGCGAGAAATCCGCGTCGAACCCTTCGGCGAGCCGGCCCTTGTGCTCGTCTATCCGAAACCGGCGCGCGACATTGCGCGCCAGCACGGCGGCGAACAACGGCAGGTCCTGTTCGAGCGTCTCGACACATTCGTTGACCAACAGCGGGAACCCGTGCTGCACGCCGGCAATGCCACCCCATACCTCGAAGAAATTCTTGCTCGTCTTCATTTCTGGCGGAGCCGGCGAATGGTCCGAGCCCACGGTCTGGATGTTGCCAGCGCGCAACTCCGACCAGAGGGCGAGGCGGCTCTTCTCATCGCGAATCACGGGGGAGCACTTGGCCACGGCCCCGAGCTTCACGACCTCCTTGTCGTTCAACAACAGATAGTGCGGACAGGTCTCCGCCGAGACGTCGACGCGCTGCGCCTTCGCCTCGGCGATGAGCGCCAAGCCTTCCGGACTGCTGACGTGCACCACGTGCAACGCGCAGCCCGTTTCCCCCGCAAATTCCACAGCCTGCCGGATTGCCGCCAGTTCCACCTCGACCGGCCGGGACGCCAGAAAGGCGCGCACATTGAAGCGGCCCTTGGCTTTCTGCTCCGCCGTGTAGCGCGCCGCCAATGCATCATCCTCTGCATGCACGGCCACGATCAGGCCGAGCTTCGCCGCGCACTTCATGCCTTCGCGGAGTGAGTGCGCATCGATATTCTGAAAACTGTCGATGCCGCTGTTGCACATGAAGGCCTTCAGGCCGATCGCCCCCGCGTCGCGCAACCCCGCCAGCCGGTCCAGATTCCCGGGCACCAGCCCACCCCACAGCGCAAAATCCGTGCACGACTTCCGTTCGGCCAATATCCGCTTCGCGCGCAGACTGGCGGCGTCGATCACCGGCGGCTCGGAGTTCAACGGCATGTCGAAGAAGCAGGTGCCCCCGCCCGCCGCCAACGCGAGTGAACCATGCGCCAAACCCTCCCACTCCGTGCGACCCGGTTCATTGAAATGCACATGCGCATCCAGAATGCCCGGGAAGACGTAGCACCCGCCCGCCTCGAGAGTTTCACTCGCGTGATCGTCGATCACCGAGGCCACGCGCACAATCTTGCCGTCCGCAATCCCGAGGTCTGCGTCCGCAATGCCCTCCGGCGTCACAACCCGGCCACCCCGCACGATCAGGTCAAGGCCGTCCGGTTCGGGAGCGGGAAGTTCTTTCTTTTGCTTAGCCACAGGCGGTCATTTTTTTGAAATTTCGTCTCGGCGCGATCACGAACAATCTTCGGCCTAAACGTCGAAGGCCATAAGGAAATCGACCATCACTCGCAGCGCGACTTCGATATCCCGAACCGACGCGGATTCGTCGGGGTGATGGCTGAGTCCATCGCGACAGCGGACAAACAACATGGCAACAGGTGCGAGTTTCGCCATCACCACGGCATCGTGACCGGCACCGCTCACGAGCGACAGCGACTTCCCTTGCACAGCGCGCACGCTCTTTTCCAACAGTGCAGTCAGCGTCGGCGAGCAGGCCACGGCGCCGTCGTGCTGCGTTCGCTGCCACCTGCAGTTCAGTTTGCGGGCGCGGGCAATCTTCCCCGCAGTCCGGCCCAGTAACAGCAGGGCTTCCTTCCTCACGGCATCGCTGGCGTGCCGGACGTCGAGGGTGTGCAGCACCCGATCTGGAATGACATTGGCAGCGCCCGGAACCACCGACGCAGAACCGATTGTCGCCACCAAGCCAGGGGTCCTTCGGGCTAGAGCTTCCACGGCGACGGCGAACTCCGCCACTCCGGCAAACGCATCGCGCCGCAGCGCCATCGGCGTCGTGCCCGCATGGCCCGCCTTGCCGGTCCACGTGAGTTTGAAACGGCTCTGGCCGGCGATGGCGGACACCACACCCACCGCGAGCCCCTTCGCTTCCAGCACCGGTCCTTGTTCGATGTGCACCTCGACATAACCCAGCAAGTCGCCACGAGTCTGTGCCGCTTTGAGGTGGAGCGCGTTGACCCCAACGCGCTTGCCTGAACGTCCTGGGGTCAGGCCGTTCCACCTTTCAATCGCCTCGCGCACGCTGATTTCATCGGCATCGCGCATGGCAAAATCCTTGGCGGTCAGCTTGCCGCAATATCCTTTGCTCCCCAGATACGCGCTGGCAAAACGCACGCCTTCCTCCTCGGAAAACCCGACCACTTCGACGTGAAACGGCAAATCAACCCCGCGCCGACGCAAATCAGCGATCGCGGCGATCGGCAGCAACACGCCCAGCGGTCCGTCGTATTTTCCGGCGTTGCGCACCGTGTCCAAGTGCGAGCCGAGCAAAAGAGTCTTGGGTTGGGCGGCTCCGCTGCGGCACACCGGGCCGGTGCGCCCTGCTTGGGAGGCCGCCTCCCACCGCCCGATCAAATTACCCACGCTGTCCACCCGCACTTTCAGCCCGGCACCTTTCATCCAAGTCGCCACCAGCGCATTCGCCCGCCACATCGCCGGGGAAAGAAACGTCCGCGTCAGTTGGCCCGGCTCGTCGGAAATCCGGCCGAGCTCGGCGATCCATCGGTGGAGTTGCTGCGCCGGGGGTGCCATCGCGTCAGCTCCCGCAGCAGGTGTTGTAGGCCCAAGGCGTGGCAAGCAGCGGGACTTGGTCGGCGACCGTTATCATTTCAGGCTTTGGGTTGCAGAAGCTGCACTACCGCGTTGATCACCTGGGCAAGTGAGGCAGGTTTCGGTTTGCCGGCCTCCGCCGCGAGCAGGCTTTGGTGGGCGGTGAAAGGTTTTCCTGGTCGGACGCAGCTGTCGAGTTGCAGCGAGCCTTGGGCGAAGTCGGCATCTCGCAGCGGCACGGCACCGACATCAGCATAGGCTTTGCTGGTGATCTGGCAGGGTATCCAGTCGCCCCGCCCGGCATCGGCCAGCACAACTGCCGGTCGCAGCTTGGCACGGCTTAGGTCCGAAAAAGGGAAGGAAATCAGGACTACCGACCCGGCTGCAGGTGCGACCACGCGGCGTCCTCCTCGGGCCGGTTCCAGTCTTCCGCCAGGGTCGGCTCGCTCACCCGGACTGATTCGAGCGGATCATCGTCAAGGATCATGACAACCGCCCGTCGCGCCGTCGGGAAGCGCAACGGTCGTAGCAGGCGCACCTGGCCCTGCTCGTCAATGATGGCTTCGACGTTCTGGCTCATTTCTGCAAGATACCTCCTGGATGGGTTTCGACAAGCCCCTGTTTCAGCTCCCGCGATAGGTGTTGTAGGCCCAAGGCGTGACAAGCAGCGGCACGTGGTAGCTCGCGGTCTTGTCGGTGATGACGAACCGAATCGGCACGCAACCGAGAAAATCACATGCGATGCCCCGCGCGGCAAAGTAGTCCTTCACCAGAAAAACGAGTTCGAATTCGCCCGTCTGCATCGAGTCGGCGTCAAAGAGCGGCGCATCCGTGCGGCCGTCGTCGTTGGTGGTGACCGTCTTGAGCAGCTTCGGCGTCGCGCCTGTCTGCCAGAGTTCAATCGTCATCGCGGCGGCCGGCTTGCCGATCACGAGATCGAGGACGTGGGTGCTGAGCTTGGCGGGCATGGGAGGAGTCTTGCCCACGAAACATACGAATCACACTAAAAAAAGATCCGTTTTCTCTTTCGTGTCATTTCGTGTGTTTCGTGGGCAATTCAGGTTTTCAGCAAGTCGCTGAGTCGGAGCCAGGCGATTTTTTCGATTTCGGCCAAGGCGGTGGTGAACTCCACCGTCGGCGGATTCGGAAGGCGGGCCGCCATCGCTGCGAGGATGGATGCCTTGGCGTTGAGCCGGGCGCAGATGATGAAGGGGAAGCCAAACTTCGCCTTGTAGGCATCGTTGTTCCGCGTGAACTCCGCCAGCTCGGCGTCGGTCAGCTGGTCAAGGCCCGCGCTGGCCTGCTCGCGGGTGGACTCGGCGGTCAGTTTTTTCTGCCGCGCCAGCCGCCCGGCGAGGTCGGGGTGGGCGCGGATCAGCGCCAGTTGCCGGTCTGCCGGTGCGGCCCGCATCGTGGCGCAGAGCGCGGCGTGCAGCGCCTCGGCGGAGGCGAATGGACGCCCCAACCAGCCCTGCTCCGCGACCCACGGGGAATGCTCGAACAGGTGTCCGAGCGCCGCGGTGAAGGCCGCGTGATCAAACGAATTGATGGTATCGAGGCTTGGCATCGCGCGGCCTTAAGGCTGCAACATCCAATCTTCAACATCCAACGAATGACCAAACCAAAGGCTCCGATATTTATGTTTTTTCATTGGGTATTCTCTGGAGCCTGGATGTTGGAACTTGGAGCTTTTCCCCGCTACGGCAGCAGTTCGTAAGCGGGCAGCGAAAGGAATTCGTCAAACTCGGCGCTCTTGGACATGCGCATGAAGAGTTCCGTGGCCGCCTTGAAGTGACCGCTTTCATAACGCTCCGCTCCATACTCGGCGCGGATGGCGGTCAGCTCTTCGGTCAACAATTGATCATACAGCGCGGCGGTGATCGCGCGCCCGTCATCGAGCTTCGCGCCATACTTGAGCCACTGCCACAATTGCGAGCGGGAGATCTCGGAGGTCGCGAGATCTTCCATCAGGTTGTGAATCGGTTCCGCGCCGGAGCCGCCGAGCCACGCTTCGAGGTAGCGCACGCCGACGTGCAAGTTCCAGCGCACGCCCTTTTCCGTGATCGGACCATGCAGCGGCGCAAGCAGGTCGGCGGCGGTCACCTTCACGTCGTGGATGACATGAAGTTGATTGGGGCCCTTCATGTGTTCGCCAAAGGCATCGAGCGCGGTTTGCACGAGCCCGGGATGCGCGACCCACGTGCCGTCGTGCCCGAAGCGCACTTCGCGCTCCTTGTCGGCGCGCACCTTGGCGATCGCCGCGGCGTTGGCCGCCGGGTCGTTCTTGATCGGAATCTGCGCCGCCATGCCACCCATTGCGTAGGCACCGTGCCGGTGACAGACGTTGACGACATGGGTCACGTAGGCGCGCAGGAAGGGGGCCTCCATCGTGATCAGTGTTCGATCCGGGAAGAGGTAGCCGGGGCGGTTGCGCAGTTTTTTCACAAAGCTGAACATGTAGTCCCACCGGCCGCAGTTCAGGCCGGAGGCGTGTTCGCGCAGTTCGTGGAGAATTTCCTCAGCTTCAAACGCGCCCGTGATCGTCTCGATCAACATCGTGGCGCGAATCGTGCCGCGCGGCAGCCCGAGCGCCGCCTGGGCGTGGATGAAAACATCATTCCACAAGCGGGCCTCCAAGTGGCTCTCCATTTTCGGCAGGTAGAAATACGGGCCGCTGCCTCGCGCCACCAAGGCCCGGGCGTTGTGGAAGAAATAGAGGCCCCAGTCAAACAGCGATGCCGGCACGCGCCGGCCGTCGAGGAGCACGTGTTTTTCCTCCATGTGCCAGCCGCGCGGACGGGCGAGCACCACGGCGATCTTTCCCTTCAACGCGTAACTCTTCCCCTCGGGCGAGGTGTAGGTGATGGTGCGCCGGGCCGCGTCGCGCATGTTGATCTGGCCCTCGAGGGCGTTTTCCCACGTGGGCGAGTTGGCATCCTCGAAGTCGGCCATCCAGCATTGCGCGCCGGAGTTGAGGGCATTGATCGCCATCTTGCGGTCAACCGGCCCGGTGATCTCGGCGCGGCGATCAATCAGATCGGCCGGAATCGGTGCCACCTGCCAGTCGCCTCCGCGGACGTGCGCCGTCTCAGGCAGGAAATCGGGTAAGTGGCCCGCGTCGATCTGCGCCTGCCGGTGAACACGCCGGGCGAGCAACTCGGTGCGCCGCGGCCCGAACCTCCGGCACAGGTCCGCCACGAAAGCACACGCCTCCGGACTCAGTATCTCGGCGTAACGCGCATTCATCGGCCCGACAATGCCAAGGCCGCCAATCGACGTGGGGGAACTCATCTGCATCACGAACCGTAGGCGACCTCGCGAGCGACTGTCACCACCAGAATGCCCCGCCGCCCACCCTCGCCCCCGCGCAAGAAGAGACTCGCCAGACGCAGGCCTCACCGCCCAAATACCGCGCGATGGGCCCCAATGAATTCATGCGCGAAGCGATTCGCCTAGCCGACGACGGGATGCAAGGTGGCCGCGGTGGACCTTTTGGCTGCGTGGTGGTGCGCCAGGGCGAAATCGTGGGCCGCGGCAACAACCGCGTCACTTCCACCAACGACCCGACGGCGCACGCCGAGGTCACCGCCATCCGCGACGCCTGCGCTCGCCTGAAGAGCTTTCAGTTGAACGACTGCGAACTCTACACGAGTTGCGAGCCGTGCCCGATGTGCCTGTCGGCAATCTACTGGGCGCGTATCCCGACCGTCTTCTACGGCAACACGCGCGGCGACGCCGCCGCGATCGGTTTCGACGACGATTTTATCTATCAACAGATCCCGTTACCCCTCGAAAAACGGGCCATCGCGATCCGGCCGCTATTGCGCGACGAAGCGCAGACGACCTTTCAGCGGTGGAGCGCGAAGGCGGACAAAGTCCGCTACTAATACCCCGCCATGGACACTTACTGGATGGAATTCGCCAGCATGCTTGTCCGCTGGCTGCACGTCATCGCCGGCATCGCGTGGATCGGCTCGTCGTTCTATTTCATCTGGCTAGACAACAGTCTCGACGCCCCAGCGCCCGACTCGGACAACGCCAAGAAAGGCGTCGGCGGGGAACTCTGGGCCGTGCACGGCGGCGGTTTCTACAATCCGCAGAAATACGCCGTCGCCCCGGCCGCGCTTCCCGAGAAATTGCACTGGTTCAAGTGGGAGGCCTACACCACCTGGCTCTCCGGCACGGCACTGCTGGTGATGGTTTACTGGCTCCGCGCGGGCGCCATGATGGTCGATGGCAACGTCGCCACGCTCACCGCCGCGCAGGCCGTGATGATCGGCGCCTCCAGCATGGTCGGCTCGTGGTTCGCCTATGACTTGCTCTGTCGCTCGCCGCTCGGCCGACACAATGCGCTGCTCGGCTTCGTCGTCTTCGCGCTCGGCATCGCACTGACTTGGGGACTCACGCAGTGGCTCGGCGGGCGCGCCGCGTTCATCCACGTCGGCTCGTGCATCGGCACGATCATGGCCGGAAATGTTTTCTTCGTCATCATCCCGGGGCAAAAGCGGATGGTGACCGCGATGCGCGCCGGCACCTTGCCCGACCCCCGCGACGGCCAGCGGGCCAAGCAGCGCAGCGTGCACAACAACTACTTCACCCTGCCGGTGCTGTTCATCATGATCAGCAACCACTACGCAGCCACCTACGCCCATCCGCACAACTGGGCCGTGCTCGCGCTGATCGGCACCGCCGGCGTTCTCATCCGCCACTTCTTCAACCTGCGGCACAAGGGCAAACTCCGCTGGGAATTTCCACTCGCCGGCGCGGCACTGCTCGTATTCACCGCGTGGTGGACCGCTCCACGCATCCAAGCGCTTCCCCCCGTCCAGGGCGAAGTCACCTTCAACCGCGTGCGCGAGATTGTCGGGCAGCGCTGCGTGTCCTGCCATTCGCCCGCCCCGACCTTCCCGGGCATCACCTCGCCTCAAGGCGGCGTGCTGCTGCACACGCCGACGGACATCCTCCAAAATGCCCAACGCACCTACCAACAGGTCATCGTCTCGCGCATCATGCCACTGGGCAATGTAACTGAGATGACCGAAGGGGAACGCGCTGTCATCGCCGCGTGGGTCAAGGCCGGTGCAAAGGTTGAACCCTGAGCGCAAAATAGGGCAGTTGAACCACCGAGGCACGGAGAACACGGAAGGAATTTCAAGGGATTCTCGGGAAAGCATTTCACCCGGAAGGTGGGTCCTCGCCATTCCGCCTTGCTTCCATAAACTGCTTTTTCTGTGCCCTCTGTGACTCAGTGGTTCAATTCCAACTGCTGAATCTAGGCAGAGCGGCACCTCCGCAATGCTCCACGGGTGGAGCGGGTTGACCGCAACACGCTTTGCGGAGCGGAGCCAACGCGTTGAGGTCAACGCGTTCCACCTCGGCGGCTGGTCGCGCCGTCATGATGTCCGTGGTCGGCTTCTGGCATTGCTCCGTCAGGCTCACTGTCATGATTGCGCTGATTTTCATAGGTAATGTAACCTAATAGGTTACAAGTGGAATTGCCTCTCTCTTGCGGGGAACTTAACGGCGTGATACTACCCGTCCCGAGACATCGCACTTCTGGCCCGGTGGTCCGGGGACGTCACACATCGCGGCACGCCGACGGGCGGCGGCCCTACAGGGCTGAGCGCGCCCGCGCCGTGCGTCATTCCTCCGCCGGGCACACCGGCACGAAGCCCCACTTCATTGCCGAGAAGAGTCCCTGGTCGCTCAATTTCAGATCGGGGATGACCAGCAGCGCCATGAACGACAGTGTCATGAACGGGGCATCGAGTTTCGAGCCCAGCCGCTTCGCCATGCGATCAAGTTGCGTGTAGCGTCGCGCCGCGGTGCGGCCGTCGAGGTTCGACATCAGGCCCGCGATCGGCAGCGGCAACACGGCGGTGCGTCCGCGGCCAACCGCACTCAGTCCGCCACGGTGCTTGATAACCAGATTCACCGCGCGTGCCATGAATGCGTCATCCGCCCCGATCACCACGATGTTGTGCGAATCATGCGCGACCGACGACGCGATCGCCCCGGACCTGAGCCCCACGCCGTTGATAAATCCCACCGCGATCGGCGCGCGCGGCGCGTAGCGGTTCACCACCGCAATCTTCAAGACGTCGCGTTTCGGGTCAGCGACGATTTGCCCGTCCACCACCTTCGCCGCGAGGAGCCGCTGTTTCGTGATGAGTTGTCCGTTCAACGCCTCGATCACGTTGAGCTGGGGGTGGAGCGGCTTGTCCCCAAGAGGCCGGGATTGACGTGTTGGGGTCAACGCGTCCCACCTCACCGCAAAATCCGCCGCCGTGCGCGGCTTGGCACGGAATTGATTGGGTGCGGCCGAGCGCAGGCGGCGCAACTTGCTGCGACCCTTCGACGCCACGAGCTCTCCGCGCAGGTAGGTGCGCTGCACGCGGAAATTTTTCCAACCATCGACCACGATGAAATCGGCCGGATCGCCTGCGCGCAGCAGGCCGACGTCGAGCCCGTAGTGCTCGACCGGATTCACACTCGCGCAACGCAACACATCGAAACGATCCGCGCCCGTCGCGAGCGCACGGCGCACATGGCGATCAAGGTGGCCCCCGACCAGCAGGTCGGGATGCAAGTCATCACAGCAGAACATCACGCGGTCCGGATGCGTCTTCAGCAACGGAGCGAGCGCGGCGAAGTTGCGCGCGGCCGAGCCCTCGCGGATGAGGATCTTCATGCCCGCCGCGAGTTTGTCCTGCGCCTCGGCGAGTGTGAAGCACTCGTGGTCGGTCGTCGGACCCGCCGCCGCATAGGCGCGGGCCTGCTCGCCACGCAAGCCGGGGGCGTGCCCGTCGATTTGTTTTCCTAGTGCCGTGGCGACTTCCATCATCGTGCGCAGCGCGGGATCGCCGCCGAGCACGCCGGGAAAATTCATCACCTCGGCGAGGTAGCGGATGTCGGGTCGCGCCAGCAGCCGCGACACGGCGTTGGCATCGAGCGTGGCCCCGGCGGTCTCAAAGGTCGTCGCGGGCACGCAGGACGGCGCGCCGAAATTGAATTTCAAGGGCGTGCGTTTGCCGTCGTTGATCATGTAGACCACGCCGCGGGCACCGAGGACGTTGGCGATCTCGTGCGGATCGGACACCGTCGCCACCGTGCCATGGATGACGGCGAGCCGCGCAAACTCCGCCGGCGGCAGCAGGGAGCTCTCGATATGGATGTGCGCATCGACCAACCCCGGCATGATCAGGTGCTTTTCGCGCACGGTGGCATCCTCCCAAATCGCAATAATCCGCCCCTTCCGCCACTCTACCGCGCCCGGAAAGACCCGGCGCGCATGCACATCAACGATTTGTCCGGAAAGGCGTTGGAGAGACGACTTCATGGCGGCCAGCTTGCCCGGCTCGCTCCCGCTGGCAATCCTGCAGGCAAAAACGACTCGCAAAAACCGCCGGGCGGTGCACGTTTCGACCCTATGTCCGCTCACCCTCTTTTCTCCGCCAACCAAAACCCGGTCACTCCTCGCTTCGACGACGATGACGACGACGAGCAAGGCGAGTGCTCCTCTGGCAGGAATCCCGGCCCGATCGGGGCGATGATTCAGCGCAAATTCCTCGAGCAGCGGAGGATTTTCCTCTGGGGCGCCGTCACCGACGCCACCGCGAAGGACCTCACCGAGAAACTGCTCTATCTCGAGGCCAACGACCCGGGCAAGGACATCAATTTCTACATGAACACGCCGGGCGGTTCGATCACGGCTGGCATGGCGGTCTACGACACCATCAAGATCATCACCTCGCCCGTGAACATCATCGTCACCGGCATGGCCGCGTCGATGGGTTCGATCTTGCTCAGCGCCGCCGAGAAGGGCCGCCGCTACATCTTCCCTCATGCCCGCGTGTTGATCCACCAGCCCTTGATCACCGGCCGCATGGTGGGCCCGGCTTCCGACATCCACATTCAGGCCATGGAAATGGAAAAACTCCGCGCCGAGTTGAACCAGATCCTCGCCACCGCCTCGGGCCAGTCGCTCGACAAGGTCTCAAAGGACTCCGACCGCGACTTCTACCTGAACGCCAAGGAAGCCATCGCCTACGGCCTCGCCGACAAGATCGTCGACAGGCTCTGAGCCGGGCCAAGCCGAGGGCGGGTTTGTTCGACCCACGGACCAAGGCGGGAGTCGCTCCCGCCTTTTTAATGGCCAGATCCGATCCGCCGTCGGGTGGTTTTTTCATTTTCCCCTTCCGCCGCCCCGCTCCTTGCTCCTCACTCGCTGTTCCGCCGCATGGAATTTGAACTGTCACGCCCCTCGCCGCATCCGATCCCGTCGATCGACTTCCGCGCCTTGCTCAACAACGAGCAATACGCCGCGGTCACCGCCGCCCCGGGCCCGCTGCTCGTGCTCGCAGGCGCCGGTTCAGGCAAGACCCGCACACTCACCTACCGCGTGGCCTACCTCCTCTCCCAAGGCGTGAAGCCGGGCGAAATTCTCCTCCTCACATTCACCAACAAGGCCGCCAAGGAGATGCTCCACCGCGTGCACGAACTCACCGGCATCGAGCCCGCGCGCTTCTGGGGCGGCACCTTCCACTCCCTCGGCAACCGCGCCCTGCGCATGTTCGGCGACGCCATCAGCCTGCCGCGCAACTTCACCATCCTCGACGCCGACGAATCCGAATCCCTCCTCAAACAAACCGTCGAATCCGCCAACAAGCTGTTCTTCAAGGACAAGACCAACCCGCGCCCCGGCCCGCTCTTCAGCGTCCTCTCCCTCGCCCGCAACACCCAGCTCTCTCTCTCCGACACCGTCTCGAAGAATTTTCCGCAATACGCCGAGATCACCCCCCTGCTGCCCGACTTCGCCAACGCCTACGCCAAGGCCAAGCGCGAGCAACAGGTCGTGGACTACGTCGACCTGCTCGAACTCTGGCTCAAGCTCCTCACCGACGCACCCGAGGTCGCCCGTTACTTCGCGCAGCGCTTCCGCCACGTCCTCGTCGACGAGTATCAGGACACCAACACCATCCAGGCGCAGCTCGTCGATAAACTCTCGCCGCACCACTGCGTCATGGCCGTGGGCGACGACGCCCAGTGCATCTACTCGTGGCGCGGCGCCGACTTCGAGAACATCATGTCGTTCCCCGACCGGCACGCGGGCACCGTCATCCACCGCATCGAGATCAACTACCGCTCCACGCCCGAGATCCTCGCCTTCGCCAACGGCGTGCTCAACGCCCAGCCCAAGGGCCGCCACTTCGACAAGGAACTCCGCGCCGCCCGCAAGCACTCCGTCAAACCCTACGTCGTCCAGACCATGGACGACCGCGAACAGGCCGAGTTCATCCTCAAGCGCATCCATTCCCTCGTCAGCGACGACGGCGTCTCGCCCAACGAGATCGCCATCCTCTACCGCTCGCACTTCCTCGCCCTCGAGATCCAGCTCGCGCTCTCCCGCGCCGGCATCCCCTACGTCATCACCAGCGGCGTGAAGTTTTTCGAGCGCCAGCACGTTCGCGACCTCATCGCCCTGATCCGCTTCGTTTACAACCCCGCCGACACGCAGGCCTGGCAGCGCATCGCCATCTTGCTGCCGAAGGTCGGCGAAAAGGGCGCGCGGAAAATCCATGCCGCCGCCCTCGACCACGCGCGGCTCATGCAGCGCAACTTCATCGACGTCCTCGCCACCGACGACGTGAAGAGCAAGGTCGCCAAGGACGCCAAGCCCGAGTGGGAGCAGTTCTGCGCCTCGCTCGTGCAGGTCGGCGACGCCATGAGCAACCAGAAGCCCAGCGACGTCGTCACCGTCGCCATCGACGGCTGGTATGGCGACTACCTGAAGGGTGCCTACGCCGACTACCTCGACCGCCTCGAGGAACTGAAGGCCCTCGTCGGGTTCGCCTCCCGCTTCGAGGAGATGCAGGACCTCCTCGCGCAAATCGTGCTCCTCAACGGCGAGACAAGCGAACGCGAGGTCGATCCCAACACCGAAGCCATCAAGCTCACCACCATTCACCAAGCAAAGGGCCTCGAATACGACGTTGTCTTCCTCATCGGTGCCGCCGACGGCCAGTTGCCGACCCGCCGCTCCATCGAGGCCGGCGACGTCGAGGAGGAGCGCCGGTTGTTCTACGTCGCAGTCACGCGCGCCAAGAACGAGCTGTATATCAGCTACCCCCGCGTCGCCACCCGCGCCGGCCCCGGCGGCATGATGCTGACGCAGTCCCGCTTTTTGCAGGAGTTGCCCGACGATCTCTACGAGGAGCTCCGTATCAAGCGCAGTTACGGTTGGTAGTTTTTCTGGCAGAGGCTGGACGCCATGGTAATTCCAGCCATTATCATCGTCAGTTACCCGATGCCCACTCCAGCAAAAGCGCCCATTTGTCTGATCATCGCCGGGCCCAACGGTGCGGGGAAGACGACTTTTGCCCGCGAATTCCTTCCTCGCGAAGGCATGTTTCATTTCGTGAATGCCGACCTGATCGCGGCCGGGCTGGCTCCGCTCAAGCCAGCCATGGCCAACCTGCTTGCCGGCCGGGTGTTTCTCTCCGAACTCGACCGGTTGGCCCGTTTGAACGTGGACTTCGCTTTTGAGAGCACCCTGAGCGGGCGGGCTTACGTCGAGCGCATCAAGAGATGGAAGGCTCGCGGCTACCGCGTAGAAATCGTTTATCTCCAACTGGCCTCTCCGGAAATCGCCCTCAAGCGTATTGCCGCCCGAGTCAAGGAAGGCGGACACGACGTCCCCGCCGCCGATGTGCGCTGGCGCTTTATTCGGAGTTGGCGAAACTTCGAGAGCGTGTATGGTCCTCTCAGCCACACGTGGTGGCTTTACGACGCCAACCTTCGCCCGCCGGTTCTCCTGGAAAAGCACCCATGAAATCTCCCGTTCTCGATATCCGCACCAAAGCCATCAACGCCGCCATGCGCCGCGCCGCCAAGACCGCGGCCAAACGGGCCCGCGCTGCTGGCACCAAGCTCTACGTCATGCGCAAGGGAAAGATTGTGGCGGAAACTCCGTAACTCGTCGTCGCCTGTCAGCCATAGGCCCGGCGAAGGCTGATCACCCGCTTACCTCGCCGAAGCCTCGCGCAAAGGCGGGCGCCAAGAACGAGCTCTACATCTCTTACCCCCGCGCCGGCCCAGGCGGCATGATGCTGACCCAGTCCCGCTTCCTGCAGGAGTTACCAGATGACCTCAATAAGGAGTTTAGGATTAAGAGAAGTTACAGTTGGTGATATAATGTAAGAAATGGACAATCTGCCAACCTTCTCAAAGCGACGACCGCAACTCCAAGTCGCGATTAAGCCTTATTCTTCACCATTGTTCTATGCGGAAGAAGTTGCGCCAAATACTTTAAGCACCACAGGGGGCACGGCGCTTTTTCTTCAAACTGAACATGGCCGTTTTCTTGTAACGGCAGCGCATGTCTGGAAGGAAATGCAAAAGCTAAGTGCCCAACCCGGAGGCCGTTTCACTATAGCAGTAAGCAGCGGCTCTCACCTTATTTCACTCCGAGATGCGGAGGTTGTAGATCAGGACGAAATTCTTGACCTCACAATTCTCAGGAGTCCCCGGATCACCGAAGCGATATTACAGGGCAATCAGTTTTATCAGCCTCTCCGTTTGCCTCCGCCTCCCCTGATCGCAGGTGAAATAGTGGGTTTCATTGGGTTTCCGGGACAGCTACGTGAAATCAAGGGGCTGCATATCTCGCCCTTATCATGGTATCTTGAGCATCCCTGCTATCCTGGGATTGGGGATAAATTCATGATCCCGGGATTTGGTGAAGAAAGACAATTGGTGAATCACGTCGAACAAGCGCCCGCTGTTGATGACGTAGGTGGCAGCAGTGGCGCACCGGTGTTTGCGTATCGCGATGGCCGCGTCGAACTCGTTGGTGTTGTCACTGAGGGAACCACTGGAGCGAACCCGAGTTCAACGTTTCAAATCAGTTCAATACGCAGGTTAAAAGCAGACGGCACTCTCGAAAAATAGAGGTAGCCAAGGGGCGGGGTATGAACCGGGGACATAGGTAACACTCTGTCCGGGGACATGGGTTACACTTTCAGGCTATGGCCTGGAACCAAATACCCCCCATGGAACAGAAGCATCGCTTCGTCAGTCTCGCGGCCACAGGCCGCTTCAGGTTCA